>JABWBL010000086.1 GCA_013360535.1 Planctomycetaceae bacterium | reverse complement strand
CCTCGAAGCCCTCGCCGTCCTCGCGCGGCGCCGTGCGCGCCTCGACCTCGAAGCGCAGCTCGCGCGGCACGAGCGCCGGCGGCTTCTCGGGATGCAGCGCATAAAGATCCGGCCGGTCCTGACGCCCGATCTCGACGAGATCGACGAAACCGGCGTTGGTGACGAAGGCGGCGCGCGCGGTGCGGCCGGTGAGCAGCGCGTTGAGCGCGACGGTCGTGCCGTGGACGACACGCACGGACGGGCGCGCGCGCTTCGCGCGGAACGCGCCAAATCCCAGCCGTGCCAGCCCGTCGAGCAGCGCGCGCGAAGGATCGTCGGGCGTGCTCTGGACCTTCTCGATCCTGAGTTGGCCGCCCTCGAGCAGCGCGAGGTCGGTGAACGTGCCGCCGGTGTCGACGCCGACGACGGAGAGGGGCGCTGTGGGGGAGCGGGGCACGGCGGGCAGTCTACGTTGCTACCCTGTCGGCACTCTCCCTCCCCCGATGATGCTCCCCGCAGCGATCCTCCTCTCGTACCTCGTCGGTTCGATCCCGTTCGGGCTCGTGCTGGTGCGGCTCGTCAAGGGCATCGACCTGCGCACGCTCGGCAGCGGCAACATCGGCGCCACGAACGCGATGCGCGCGGCGGGCAAGCCGGTCGGCCTCGCGGTGTTTGCGCTCGACTTCCTCAAGGGCTGGGTGGCGCTGTTCGTGTTCGCGGGGCTCTTGGCGCGCGAAGGGGCGCTGACGTGGGGAGCGATGGCCTGCGGCGCCGCGGCGGTGCTCGGCCACTGCTTCCCGATCTGGCTGCGCTTCAAGGGTGGCAAGGGTGTGGCGACGGGTTGCGGAGCGCTGGTGGCGATCGATCCGCTGATCTGGGTCGCCGGCGGAGCGGTGTGGCTCGTCGCGCTCGGCCTCTCGCGCATGGTGAGCCTCGCCTCGCTCGCGATGGGCGTCGCGTTTCCCGTCGCGGCCTGGTGGGTGACCCACGCCGTGCCGCCGACCGTCGGAGCAGCGTTGCTCGCACTCTTGATCCTCGTGCGCCACCGCTCGAACATGGCGCGCATCATGGCCGGGACCGAACCCAAGATCGGCGCCAAGCGCGCACCCGCGGAGGCTTCGCGTGGCTGAGTCGATCCCCGAGCCCGTGCAACGCGCCGTCGTGATCGGCGGCGGGAGCTGGGGCACCGCGCTCGCGCTCCTGCTCGCGCGCAAGGGCATCGAGGTGAACGTGTGGTGCAACCAGCACACGCAAGCCGACGAGTTCAACGCCGCGCACGCGAACACGCGCTACCTGCCGGGCGTCGAGCTGCCGACGAACCTGCGTTTCACGGCCGATCCGCACCGCGCGGCGGAAGGCGCGCAGATTGCGGTGAGCGCCGTGCCGACGCAGTTCCTGCGGCGCGTGGCCGCGCGCTTCGAGGACGCACTCGGCGGCAGCGTGCCGATCGTGTCGGCGACCAAGGGGCTCGAGATCGAGACGCTCTCGCGGCCGACGGAGATCCTCGAAGCCGTGCTCGGGCAGCGTCCGCTCGCGGTGCTCTCCGGTCCCAGCCATGCCGAGGAAGTCGCGCGCGGCCTGCCCGCGACCGTCGTCGCGGCCTCGAAGGTGCCCGAGGTCGCCGCGCAGGCGCAGGCGGCCTTCAACGGCGACTTCTTCCGCGTGTACACGAGCTCCGACCTGCTCGGCGTCGAGCTCGCGGGCGCGCTCAAGAACGTGATCGCACTCGCCGCCGGCATCGGTGACGGGCTCGCGCTCGGCGACAACGCCAAGGCGGCGCTGGTCACGCGCGGCATGGTCGAGATGGCGCGTGTCGGCGTCGCTCGCGGTGCGCGCATGGAGACCTTCTTCGGCCTCGCCGGCATCGGCGATCTCGTGACGACCTGCTGCTCGCGCCACTCGCGCAACCGCGCGGTCGGCGAGGCGATCGGGCGCGGCGAGACGCTCGAGCAGGTGCTCGCGCGGATGCAGATGGTCGCCGAGGGCGTGTGGACCACGAAGGCGCTGTTCGGACCCGAGTCGGAGCTCTCCGACGTCTCGATGCCGATCGCCGCCGAGGTCCACGCCGTGCTGTTCGAGCAGAAATCGCCGCGCGCCGCCGTCGCCGACCTGATGCGACGCGAGCCCGCGCCGGAGATGAAAGGCCTCGTCTGATGCCCGGTCCGCAGGTCCTGTTCCCGACGTTCCTGATCCTGACGGTCGCGCTGCTTGGCGTCGACGTCTACACGGGCCTCAAGGCGAAGCTCGCGGCGCACCTCACCTTCGTCGTGATCACGGTCGCGTCGCTCGTCGCCGCGATCTGGTTCGCGCTCGAGCTCGGCGAGCTCTACGACCTCGAGTCGGCCGGGTGGATCACGCCCGTGCACCTCAAGCTCGCGCGCATCGCGACTTACGCCTACGTGCTTCCGACGGTGAGCGGCATCATGACCCTGCGCGACCGCAAGCATCGCAAGCTGCACTTCCGCCTCGCGATGCTCACGCTGTCGCTGACCGTGCTCGCGGCCGTCACCGGCGCCTGGATGATCCTCGCGGCCCAGCCGCTACCCACGCAGCCGTAGCACGATCCACGGCAACACGATCATCATCCCGTTGGCGCAGATCGGGATCGACGCGAGCAGGATCCAGACCGTGCGCGCGCGGATCGTCAGCACCGCCAGGATCAGCCCCGGCACCGTGAAGGCCGACGAGGCGAGCAGCGTCCCGAGCAGCCCCGGCCCCGTCGCCGGGTCCAGCGCTCGCCACAGGAGCGCCCCGCCCCAGACCGCCGCCCCCAGCGTCGCCAGCGTCATCGACGCCATCCACGTCCGGTGCCGCCGCCGTACGACGGCCTCGATCGGATACAGGCGTCGCAGCGGCCGGGGCATGGCCCGCATTCTGGGCCCTGCCGGCCCCCGGCACCATGCCCGCGCGCTTCCCGTTGGCGTTTCGCTCCCCCCTCGCTAGACTCTGCGGCCCTCTTTCCGCGAGTGACTTGGGTCGGGGCGTGGCGCAGCCTGGCTAGCGCGCTTCCTTGGGGTGGAAGAGGTCGCAGGTTCAAATCCTGTCGCCCCGACCATTCTCCCGCAGCCGGACGGGGCGCGGATCACGCGCCGACCTCGCGCGAGCGCGATTCGGGTCGACCCGCCCGACAAGCCATGAAGAACCAGTACTTCGGCGATGTGAACGACTACCGGAAGTACGGGTTGCTCCGGGCACTTCTGGCCGGCAATGAATTTCGCCTGCTCGTGGCGTGGATGCTCACGCCGGACGATGAGGGCCGGGACGGCGAGCTTCGCTCGTACCTCTCGGCTCCAGACCAGTGGTCCAAGCATGATCCCGAACTGCTTGCTGGCCTCAGGAGCCTGCTGAGCGCGGGCCAGCGCTCCACGTCGCTGCTCGAGGGTTCCGACCTCCTGCCGAGAGCCTCGTTCCATTCCGCCCTGGTTCCAGACGACCTCACCCGGCGGCAGCAGTGGCGTACGGACCTGCTTCGGGCTGCTGCAGGCGTCGACCTCGCCTTCCTTGACCCCGACAACGGCATCGAGACCAGCTCGAAGCCGCCAGGACGTGCAGGATCCTCGAAGTTCGCCGCCTGGGCGGAGATCGAAGGACTGTGGGCCGAAGGCTGTTCGGTCCTCGTGTACCAGCACTTCCGTCGCGAGCCTCGCGAGGCGTTCATCGAGCGCATCGCGGGCGAGCTTCGATCCCGAACCGGAAGCGGGTTCGTCGAGGCCTTCCGGACGCCTCACGTCGTCTTCCTGCTGGCTGCGCAGCCGCGCCATTCCGACGGTCTTGCCAAGGCGATCGCCACCATGGCCGACCGGTGGGAAGGACAGATCGAAGCACTGGGCCTTGCTCCGCGGTCGAGGAACTAGGCCGGCTTTCCTCGGGGCGGAGTGGGACCCGACGAGCGCGGTTCCAACGAGCGCAAGCTGCGTCGGACACGGCGCCAGACCGAGACGCCGCCGCTCTCGCCGCCGGGAAACGGACCTGCGCAGCTGTCCCAGGATTGGACGGTTCGCAGGGGTGTAAGCGCAGCGAGATGGGGCCAAAGGCCCTTGGTCCCGGCTCGCTGGCCGGGCTGCGGCCGCCGATGGGCCGGACCCGCTCCCGAACGAAAGGACGCCCCATGCTGCGCTGGACCCTCACGTTTCTGGTCATCGCCCTGATCGCGGGCGCGCTCGGCTTCGGCGGCGTCGCCGGCGCGGCGACCGACTTCGCGCGCATCTGCTTCTTCGTCTTCCTCGTGCTGTTCGTGCTCGGCCTGCTCTTCGGCCGCCGCCGCGAGACCTGAGAGCTTCCGCCGCTTTCCCCCCGCGGCGCGGTCGTCGGTTCGGCCATCCCGCGCGAACGGACCGTCAGCGCAGGCGCTCGTCGGCGGTCAAGTCCTCGCGCCGATGTCCGAGATCGGGGTGACTCGCGAGCAGTTCGAACGCTGCCTCGATCTCCCCGAGGATTCGGTCAGCGACCGGAGCGCCGAAGCGTTCCTCGACGAATTCCACGATGCCGAGCAAGCCATCCCGGGCTCGCGGCGTGAGGAAGTACGCCCTCACTTGCCCGATGAGCCCCGCTTCTTGCCACCGCGAAGCGAGGCCCTGACCTGCGCGACAACCTTCGCACCCGGGAGCAGCTCGCCCCGATCGGCCTGAGACAGGCCTTCGGTGAGCGCGTTGCGAAGCCCGGCAAGCTGAGCCTCACGCGCCAAGTCCCGTTCCAGCAGGAGCCGCAGAGCCTCGCGGACAACCTCGCTCTGGTTGTTGTAGAGGCCGGACTGCACCTTGCGCTGGACGAGCGCCTCCAGATCGGGCGTGAGGTTGACGTTCATGGCCAGATCGTAGCCTGAGTTGTCCAAGATTGGCAGGCTTTGTCTATCGGCGCACAGGGGCGGCGGACTGGACACCCGGCCGGACATCGCGAGTTCTCGGGTGCCGCGTAGCTCTCGCGTTCCGGCGATTCCCGGCGCAAGCGCGGTGCAGTACGGTGGGCGCATGCAGAGCAAGGCCACGAGTGTCGCCGAGTACCTGAAGACGTTGCCGGCGGAGCGCAGGGCGGAGATCGAGCGCGTCCGCGACGTGGTCAACCGCAACCTCGACCACGAGGGGTACGAGGAGGGGATGAGCTACGGGATGATTTGCTGGGTGGTGCCGCACCGCGTGTTCCCGGCGGGCTACCACTGCAAGCCGGAGCAGGCGCTGCCGTTCATGGCGCTCGCGTCGCAGAAGAACTACTGCTCGGTGTACGTGCCGATCGTGGTGCCGGCGGATGTCGCCGCGCAGGACGCGCAGGGCAAGTTGTACGCGTGGTTCGTCGAGGCGTGGAAGAAGAGCGGCAAGAAGCTCGACATGGGGAAGTGCTGCGTGCGCTTCAAGCGCGCGGACGAGCTCGCGCTCGACGTGATCGGTGAGCTCGTCGCGCGCCTGCCGGCGAAGAAGTTCGTCGCGAGCTACGTCGCCGCGCGGGACGCGCAGGCGAAGCGTGGCCCCAAGCCGCGGGCCGAGATCCGCGCCGAGGTCGCGGCGCGCGCGGCGGCAAGGACCGCGGTGAAAAAGACGCCGAAAACAGCGGCGAAAACAGCTCCGAAGGTCACGAAGAGGGCGCCGCGCAAGTCGAGCGGTGCCGCACGCTAGCTCGCGCTCCTCCTCCAACCCAATTCGCTCGGAGCTCGCACGATGAACATCCTGCTTTGGGTGCTGCAGATCCTCGCGGCGCTCGCGTACGGCTCGTCCGGCGTGATGAAGGCCTTCCTGTTCGACAAGGTGACCGGCGACGTGCCCTCGTTTGGCGCGCTGCCGAAGAAGGTCTGGATGGCGCTCGGGCTCGTCGAGCTCCTGTGCGTCGTCGGCCTGATCGTGCCGGCCGTGCTGCACTGGCACCCGCGCCTCGTCGGGCTTTCGGCGGCGCTGCTCGCGCTCGAGAGCCTCGTGTTCGTCTGGGTGCACGTGAAGTACCGCGAAACCCCGCAAATCGTGATGGTCGTCGTGCTCGGGCTCCTGATGGCCTTCCTCGCCTGGGGCCGCCTCGTGCGTTCGCCGCTCGAGTGAGTTGTGCGCCCGCGCTTCAGGGCGACGCGAGGATGGAGGCGATCGCCTCCTTGCCGCGCAGCCAGAGCTCGCGCTGCTGCGTCAGGTTGAGGTCGAGCTCGGTGGAGTCTCCTTCACGGACGATCACGACCTTCTGGTGATCGATCCCGCCGATCTTGACGACGACACCGTCGCGATCGGCCGTGCCCCCGGTGTTGCGACCCAAGGGCTGAGTCTCGAACTGTCCTTCCTGAACCTTCTGTTGCGCGCGGCGGTCGACCTCGTCCGACAGGTCCGAGAACAACACTTGGGCTTCGCGATTGAGCGTGGGGAGCAGCTCGGCGAGACGAGCGCGCTGGTTCGAGTTGGGCGTCACTCCGTTCGGATTCAGGCGCGCGTCGCGCAGGACCGTCTCGAGGTCCCCGAACTTCATGAGCGGCCACGCGATCGAAATGGGCTTGGGTTCCGGCACTGCCGGAGTCGCGGGCTCGGGCGCGGCGCCTTTGCTCGAATCGGTCTCAATTTCACCGCGAGCACTCGCCGCGACACGGTCCGCAGCGGTGGCGGAGTCCTTCGACGTGATCTTGGCCGCCGTTTCGGGACCTGCGAGCGGTTCCGCGGACACGAGGGGCGACGGCGCGCCGCGGTTGGTGCGCCAGAACACGATCGAGCCGAGCGCGAGCGCAGACAACGCGAACAGTGCAAGTTTCGAGGGGTTCATGACGTGGCGAGTTTTCGAGCGGGATGTTCTTCGAGCGCACGCGTTCCGCGCGCCGCGCCCGGTCGATATCCGATGGCGCCCGGGATGTTACCGACGCTCGCGCCGACGCCGCTCGAGTGAGGCACGGGGCTGCCGGGGGAGCGCGGCGGCGCTACCGTGGGGGAGCGGCGCGCGTGCGCCCGAAAGGAAAAGCCCGATGAACGCTCTACCGTCGCTCGCCGTCGTCGGCCTCGCCGCCGCGTGGCTCTTCACTCAGGACCCGCAGGCGAAGGAAGCGCCGAAGGAAGCCGCGCTGCAGCTCGGCAATTTCTCGGTCAGCCTCAACGTCAAGGACATCAAGGCCTCGTTGGCCTTCTACGAGAAGCTCGACTTCAAACAAGTCGGCGGCAACCCCGCGCAGAACTGGGTCGTCCTGCAGAACGGCTCCACGACCATCGGCCTCTTCCAAGGCATGTTCGAGCGCAACATGCTGACCTTCAATCCGGGCTGGAACGCGAAGAAGGAAACGCTGAAGGAGTTCGAGGACGTGCGCGAGCTGCAGGCCAAGCTCAAGGCGCGCGGCCTCGCTCCCACGCCCGAAGCCGACCCCGCCACCGACGGCCCGGCCCACTTCATGCTCACCGACCCCGACGGCAACCCGATCCTCTTCGACCAGCACGTACCCAAGCCGAAGCGCTGACTTGGCGCGCGAGCGATCATCGAGCGCTCGATCGGTAGGCACGCCGCGCGAGGTCGCTAGTCCAAGGATGTCCGGCATGAAGCTCACGCAATGGCAAGTCGGGATGGCGCTCGCTGTCGTGGCTTTGCTGGCGTGGGCCTACACGTCGATTCGGAGCCTCGAGCCCGCTCGAGCAACATCTTCCGCCGAGACTGCGCCGGCACCGACGGTGGCGGGCGAGCATGAACCGGCAAACGAAGGCCCGCTGCAGCTGGCCAGCGAGCAGCGTCGACCTCCGGAGCCGAGAGTTGCGGAGGAGAACCGCTTTCCCGACTGGGTGTCTGTCTCTGGACGACTGTCGTTGCCGAGAGGAACCCCGCGTTCGCCAGTCCTCCGGCTCCATATCGACGGCGAAGACGATTTCGCCTGGGACATCGAGACGACGGGGGGTGCGGTGGACGCACTCGGGAGTTTCGCGGTCGGTTCACGCTACCGCGGCGAGGGTCCGCCCCGTGGCGTATCGCTGCACGTGTACATCGACGACCTCGGCTTCACGCGCACCCCAAAGTTGCGGCCGGAGGAATTCACGTTCGACGAGGATTCGCGAACCTGGCAGGCGAAGGTGTCGATCGACCTGAACTGGATCGTGGTTCGGGGGCGACTCGTCGACGATCTCGGCCAACCGGTTTCAGCGTGCCGAGTGGTTCTCAAGCGTCTGTCGAGCGACGGCAAGGAGGTCGAGTGCATCACCGCGCGGGATACGGGAGGCGACGGGCGCTTCGAGCTCGATTCCGTCGCATGCGGCGCGACGTTGGAGTTGTCGATCCAACTCCAAGGATTCGTTCCGATCCACCTCGGTGTGGCGCTCGCGGATGGGCTCGTTCAAGACCTTGGCGTCTTGCAGCTGAGTCGTGGCCTTTCCATCTCCGGGCAACTGAAGAGCAGTTTCCCGCCGCAGGCCAGAGTTCGGCAACTCGAGGTGTGGCTGACCCATCCGGCGCAAGACGAACGTGACCCGCAGACCGGCGCGGTCCGCACTTCTACGACGACCGAGCGCGTCGCAGAGGTACCGATAGCCGAGGACGGCTCGTTCAAGCTGACAGGCCTGACTCCAGACGAATACGACATTCGATTGCGGGAAAAACGGGAGCTGCTCGGGGGCAGGAGCAAGCGCAAGTCACATCTTGTCGCGGCACCCGCCAGCGATCTGGTTCTTGTCGACGACGGCGCGATCGTGCGGATGCAGGCGCGGGATCGCTCCACGGGCAAGGTGATTCCGGGGCACTTGCGCGTGAAGTTCAACGGGCGCTGGTGCTGGCCAACCGATGGCTGGCCCGTCTCGGACGACGACGGCCCCTTGAACCTGAACTGGGATTGTGGCGTCGCGGTCGAGGGTCTCGCGCGGATGAATGGCTACCGGGACACGCCGGTTTCCTTCACCACTCCCGGCGAAGGCGAGGTCCTCGAGTACGACGTGCTGTTTGACGCTCTCCCACTGGAAGTCGAGAAGCGTTGAGGCCGCGGTTCAGGCCTTGCGCTGGACCATCGCGTTCACCCAGACGGGGACGTAGGGCGGGATGCAGCCCTTGGAGACGGGCCAGTCCTTGTAGAGGCCGAGTTTTTCGCCGAAGGCGAGCACGCGGGCGCGGAACTCGGGGTGGTGGATGCCGAGGTTGCCGAGCGCCATGTTCATCGTCCATTGCACTTCGGGCGCGGCTTTGGGGAGTTCCTTCTCGAGGCGCGCGAGCAAGGCCGCGAGGTCGAGGCCGTCGGCGGACTTGGCGATGCGGCTGGCGGTCAGGTTCCAACCGGCGCGCGCGGTCCAGCGCTCCTTCGACTTCATCCACTTCTCGCGCAGTGTGTCCTTGTCGGGATGCTGCGCGACGACGTAGGAGTTGAGCCAATCGGCGACTTGCGCGCAGGTGGTTGAACGCGTGAGGCGGTCGAGCTCGTCCGCGCTGAGGTCCTTGGGCTTGAACAGGAGCGTCGCGACGAGCTGCGCCTCGACGTTTCCGGTGTCCCAGAGCTCGTTCGCGAGCGCCTGATCCGGCTTGAGCTTCTTCGCGACCTTGCGCACGTCGCCGAGCATCACCCCGAACTGGTTCGCGGGTGCACCGGCCTTCGCGTTGTGCTTGCGGCGCGACTCGTTGCCGAGCGCTTCGAGCTGCTTCAGGATCTGCGGGACCTTCATGGCGCGAGGATGGCCGAGGAGTCGGCGACTCGCCAGAGGTCAGCGAGCGGGAACGCGAACGCGCGCGCCGGCGCGCAACGTGCCGCCGTCGAGGTGGCCGGAGAGCGTGGGGGCGGCGCTGGCCTCCACGAAGTGCACGTGGAGGCGCGTGGAATCCGGCGAGGCGGAC
>JABWBL010000711.1 GCA_013360535.1 Planctomycetaceae bacterium | reverse complement strand
TCGAGGGCAGCCGTGCGGCGCGCACGCTCGTGCTCGTGCTCGAGGGCGGCTACGAGATGCGCGGCGGCGAGCGCATCCAGTTCGGCGCGGGCGAAGGGCTCGACGGCAAGCCGGTCGAGGGCGGCGTGCGGCGGATCGTGCTCGACGACTGCGATCCGACGGAGTGGCTGACGTCGCTGCCCGAGATCGCGCCTGCGCAGGACAAGCTGCCGCTCGTCGACGACGGCAAGTGGAGCCTCGTGTACGTCAAGGGCGCGCTCAATCGCCTGCTGCGGCAGGACGCGGCGCAGGGGTATTGGCGCGTCAAGAGCGTCAACGGCGTGCTCGACGGCACGCTGCGCGAGGTGCACCTCGAGGGCTTCGACGCCGCGGGCAAGCTCGACCGTCGGGTGTTCGCCGACCGGCTGCGCATCGTCCGGCAGGAGCGTGGCGTGCTGCTCGAGCTCGAGGACGGCGCGCAGATGCGCGGCGACGAGAAAGTGCCGTTTTTCGACGGGCGTTTCCGCATCTTCTTGCCGCGCGCGGTGCACAAGGAGTGGGACGCGGCCGTGCTGCCGGGGCTCGCGGAGCCCGACGAGGCCGCGGCTCCGCCGCGGCAGGGATAGCGCGCTCGAGCGTTGACCCGCAGCGGCTTGGGTTTGCATAAACGCGGGCCGTGCACGAGCTCTTCGACACTCCCGACGGCCCTGAGCGCAGCCCGCGCCGCGAGCCCATCCCGCCGCGCGCGTGGAGCGTCAGCCAGCTCACGCAGCGCATCCGGGGCCTGCTCGAGGGATTGGGGCGCGTGTCGGTCGAAGGTGAAGTGTCCGGCGGGCGGCCGGCGGCCTCGGGGCACGTGTACTTCGACCTGAAGGACCTCGACGCGAAGGTCGCGTGCGTGATCTGGCGCAGCGCGGTGGCGACGGCATTGCGCCAGCCGCTGCGCGAGGGCGACAAGGTCGTCGTGCACGGCAAGGTCGAGGTGTATGGGCCGCGTGGCGGGTACCAGATCATCGTCCAGCGCGTCGAGCCCGCGGGACTCGGCACGTTGCTCGCGCAGCTCGAGCGCCTCAAGCAGGACCTGAAGGAGCGCGGTTGGCTCGACCGGCGGCGGCCGATTCCGGCGCTGCCCGAGCGCGTCGGCGTCGTCACCAGTCGCGACGGCGCGGCGTTCCAGGATTTCCTGCGCACGCGCTCGCAGCGCTGGCCGCTCTATCCCGTGGTGCTCTCGCACACACCTGTGCAGGGCGCAAATGCGGCGCAGCTCATCGCCGCCGCGATCCGGCGCGTGGCCGCGAGCGGAGTCGACGTCGTCGTCGTCACGCGCGGAGGCGGTTCCATCGAGGACCTGTGGGCCTTCAACGAGCTCGCGGTCGCCGAAGCGATCTGGGAGTGTCCGGTGCCGGTGGTTTCCGGCGTCGGCCACGAGACGGACACGACGCTGTGTGATCTTGTCGCCGACCTGCGCGCGCACACGCCGACGGACGCGGCGACGCAGGTGATTCCCGATCGGCGCGAGCTCGTCGAAGCGCTCGAGCGTGGCGAAGGGCACTTGCTCGATGCGCTGCAGTCGCAGCTCGAGGGACGGCGCGAGCGGCTGGAGCGGGCGGCGAGCTCGCGCGTGCTGCGCGACGCGCACTGGATCCTCGACGAGCGGC
>JABWBL010000085.1 GCA_013360535.1 Planctomycetaceae bacterium | reverse complement strand
CGAGCTCGGCCGCGACTTGAGCCGCGCGCGCCGGATTCGCGTCGACGACGGCGACGAGCTCGACGTCGGCGCGTCCCGCGAGGATGCGCGCGTGGAAGGTCCCGAGGTGCCCGACGCCGACGACGGCGACCTTGAGCCGGCTAGCGTCCGGCATGGGCGCCTCCGAGGATGCGCTCGCGGCCGAGCACGGTGAACTGCTCGCGCAAGCTCTCGCGGTAGCGGCCCTTCAGGCCCTGCGCCTGCTGCTCGAGCGCGGCGCACAGCTCGAGCACCTCGGCGCTCGCGTCCGGTTCCGCGCGCAGCGCCTCGACCGACTGCCGCTGGGGCTGGCCCGAGCGGTAGATGCGTCGGAACGCGCCCTGGATCGAGTCGATCTGCGCCTCGCTGAAGCCCGCGCGCGACAGCCCGACCACGTTGACCTGCCGCACGCGCGCCTGATGGCCCTCGAGCAGCATGAACGGCGGCACGTCCTGCGGAACGCGCGTCATGCCGCCGATGTAGGCGTAGCGCCCGATCGTGACGAACTGGTTCGCGGCCGCCGCTCCGCCGACGTTCGCGCCTTCGCCGACGCGCACGTGGCCGGCGAGCAGCACGCCGTTGGCGAGGATCACGCGGTCACCGACCTCGCAGTCGTGCGCGACGTGGCAGCAGGCCATCAGCAGGCAGCCCGAGCCGATCCTCGTCAGCCCGCCACCCTTGACGGTGCCGCAGTTGATCGTGACGAACTCGCGCACCGTGTTGCCGTCGCCAATCTCGAGCCAGGTCGGCTCGCCCTTGTGCGACAGGTCCTGCGGCGGTCCGCCGAGGTTGGCCTGACCGACGATGTGGTTGTCGGCGCCGATCGTCGTCACGCCGTCGATCACGACGTGCGGGCCGATGCGCGTGCGGTCGCCGATGCGCGCGTGACCGCCGATGATCGAGTACGGGCCGATGACGACGTCGCGGCCGAGCTCGGCCCCGGGGCTGACGACGGCGGTCGGGTGGATCTCGGTCGCCATGTCAGCTCTCCACCATCGTGAACATCAGGTTGGCCTCGCACACGACGCGGCCGGCGACCGAGCCCGTGCCCTTGACCTGCCCCGTCTCGCCCTTCATGCGCAGCGTCTCGACCTCGATCCGCAGCTGGTCTCCGGGCACCACCGCGCCGCGCAGCTTGACCTTGTCGATCGACCACAACACCGCGATTTTTCCGGTGAATTCGAGCTTGCGCAGCAGGAGCACGCCCGCGAGCTGCGCCATCGCCTCGAGCTGCAGCACGCCCGGCATCACCGGATGGTTGGGGAAGTGGCCCTGGAAGAACGGCTCGTTGATCGAGACGTTCTTGATGCCGACCGCGCGCTGGTAGCCGTCGAGCTCGATCACGCGATCGATCATCAGGAACGGATAGCGGTGCGGCAGGAGCTTCATCACCTCGCGGATGTCCAGGCCGCTCTCGCGCTGGATCACGCCGCCGGTCTCCTTCTCCTGCATCAGGTCGACGAGGCGCCGCACGAGCTCGGCATTGGTCGCATGCCCGGAGCGCGTCGCGATCACGTGCGCGTGCAGGTCGGCGCCGAGCAGCGAGAGATCGCCGAGCAGGTCGAGCATCTTGTGCCGCACCGGCTCGTTCGCCATGCGCATCTGCGTCGCGGGATCGCCGAGCACGACGGTGTTCTCGCGCGTCGCGCCCTTGCCGAAGCCCGCCGCCTGCAGCTTCTCGACTTCCGCCGCGAGGCAGAACGTGCGCGCGGGCGCGATCTCCTTGGCGAAGGTCTCGGGGCTGATGTCGAACTGCAGCGAGCCGCCCTGCACGCTGGGATCGTCGAAGCTCGCGATGTACTGCAACGTGAGCGCCGGTTGCTCGCTCGGCAGCGCCACGAGCGTCGCGCTCTTGTCGCGCACGTAGATCGGCTCCTCGAGCCGGAACGTGCGCGCCTGCGCGCGCTGCTCGACCGTGCCGACCTGCTGGAAGAGCTCGAGGAAAGCGCTCGCGCTGCCGTCGAGGCCCGGCATCTCGGGCCCGTCCATCTCGACGCGCAGGTTGTCGATGCCGAGCCCTGAGCAGACCGCGAGCAGGTGCTCGACCGTCTCGACCTCCGCGTTGCCGCGGCGCAGGCGCGTGCGCAGGTCGGCCTGCACGCGGTACTGCACCAGCGCGGGGATCGGCGGCCCGTCGGGCACGTCGGTGCGGAAGAACTCGATGCCGGTGCCCGGCGGCGCCGGCAGGACGCGCGCGTGCACGACCTTGCCGGAATGCAGGCCCGTTCCGGAGAACTCGACGGGCGCGCGGAGCGTGCGTTGGAGACGGCTCATGCCTGATCCTTCCCGGCGGCCTGTTCGAGGCGCCGCACGCGCTCGAGCAGCTCACCCAGACGCCGCTCGAGCGCGAGCGTGCGCATGAACTCGCCCTTCGGCCGTGCCCAGTACCCCATGTAGTCGGCTCCCGCCGGAACGTTCTCGAACACCGAGCTCGCGGGCCCGATGCGCGCGCCGTCGCCGATCTCGAGGTGCGTGGAGACGCCGACCTGACCGGCGAGGATCGCCGCCCGGCCGATGCGCGACGAGCCCGCGACGCCGACCTGCGCGATCAGGAGCGCGTTCTCGCCGACCTGCACGTTGTGGCCGACGTGCACGAGGTTGTCGAGCTTCGCCCCGCGTCCGATGCGCGTCGCGCTGAAGCGGCCGCGGTCGATGCAGCAGTTGGCGCCGATCTCGACCTCGTCCTCGATCACGACCGTCCCCGCGTGCGGGGCCTTGTTCCAGCGCTCGATGCCACGCGGCCCGACCTGCGGGTCGAAACCGAAGCCGTCGGCGCCGATCACCGTGCCCGCGTGCACGAGGCAGCGGGCGCCGATCGTCACGCCGTCGTAGGCGACGACGCCCGAGCGCAGCTCGCTCCCGTCCCCCACCGTCACGTTGCGGCTGAGCACCACGCCGGGGTGCAATGCGACGCCGACGCCCAGGCGCACGCCGTCGCCGAGCACGCAACCGGCGCCGATCGACACGTCGTCCCCGAGCACGACACCGGAGCCGATCACCGCGCTGGGGTGCACGCCCGGTCGAGGCCGGTGCGGCAGTCGGTCGAAGGCCTCGAGGACGCGCTCGAAGGCACGGTTGGCGTCGTCGGCACGCAGGAGCGAGAGCCCGTCGCGCTCGACCTTCAGCCCACGCGGCACGACCAGCGCCTTCGCGCGCGTCTGCGCGAGTTCCTTCGCGTAGCGTGCGTGGCCAAAGAAGCTGATCTCGTCGGCTTCGGCCTCGAGCAGGGCGGCGGGGCCCTTGATCCGCAGCTCGGGGTCGCCTTCCAGCGACGCGCCACAAAGCGCGGCCAATTCTTGCAGGGTACGGTGGCTCATTCTTGCGGACCCGAATTCGGGTCCCTCAGGCGTTCTACGGAGCGAAACGGCCCGCGGTCGGAACCCGAAAGGGGTGCCGGCCGAACCGCGATGGTGTACGGGAGCCGTGCCCGCCTGTCAAATCGCGCACCGCGTCCGAGCGCTCAGCGCGTGCCGATCGTGAACGAGAACGTCTGGCGCACGTCGCCGTCCTCGGTCTGGAGCGGATAGCCGAAGTTGAGCGTGATCGGCATCGGGTACGCGAGTCCGAGCGTGAAACCCAGCGAGGTGCGCAGCTCGCCGAAATCGAGACTCCACGACTCCGGGTCGAGCAGGCCGTAGTCGAAGAAGATGCCGCCGCGCAGCACCTCGAGCTTCTTGTACGTGCCCGGCTGGGTCGTCGCGTGGATCGGATAGAACCACTCGAACGTGCCGTAGAGCTGCGTCTCGCCGCCGAGCGGATAGCGCGAGAACGGGTCGACCGGGCCGACGCCGCGGAAGCGGAAGCCGCGCAGCGACTTGGTGCCGCCGAGGTAGTAGCGCTCGGAGTACGGGGTCGACGCGGTGTCGCCGTAGGGCTGCTGCGCGCCGATGTTGGCCTCGATGTGGAACACGGTCTGGGTGCCGTCCTCCTTGACGAAGGTCGGCACGTACAGGTCGCCGGAGATGTCGACGCTCGTCAGGTCGATGTCGCTGTCGAGGTACTTCGAGTACAGCACCGTGCTCGCGTTGAACGTGTAGCCGTCGTGCGGGATGTACGGGTTGTCGACCCTGCGCGCCGAGATGTCGAAGGTCGCTCCCGTCAGGCGCAGGGCTCCGTTCTGGTCCTGGAAGTCGAGCGCGGGCGGCACGCCGGAGTCGTCGAGGTCCGAGACGTCGACGCCCGTCGTCACCAGTCCGGCCCAGGCGCGCATGTCGAAGCCGAAGCGCCGGCCGAGGCGCATCTTGAAGAGCGAGCGGCGCTCGTTGTGGGTGCGGTAGATGCGCAGGCGCCGCGAGAACTCGATGTCGAAGCCGATCGGGTTCAGGTGCGAGCCGAAGATGTCGGGCTCGAGGAAGCGCGCGCGGTACTCGCTGACCAGCGTGCCGGGCGTGGCGTAGAGCTCGAGCAGCTGGCCCGCGCCGTGCAGCGCTTCCTTGCGCCAGACCTCCGACAGCATCCCGCTCCAGCTGTCGGGGGTGTCGCTCAGGTCGAAGTTCTTCATCGTCAGCGACACCTGCGCGAAGGCGCCGTTGTCGGTGCCGACGCCGCCGGCGAGGTTGACGTCGATCACGCGGCCCTCCTCGACGATGTACTCGAGGTCGACCTCGCCGCCGGAGTCCTGCGCGGGCACGAAGCGGAAGGTCGGGTCGCGGTGCTTGAGCTGGTTGTACTGGTCGGAGAAGTACTGCGTCGAGATGATGCGGCCGAGCGAGCGCTCGATCTCCTTCAGGTCGGCACGCTGGCCCTCGAACACCGAGACCTCGCGGCGAATCACGGCGTCGCGCGTGTGCTGGTTGCCGTTGACGAGGATCTCGCGGATCTTGATCTCGCGGCCCTGCACCAGGCGGTAGGTGACCGCGACCGTGTGCGTCTCGACGTCGAACACGAGGTCGGGGTTCTCGAAGCTCCACGCGAGCCGCCTGGGCAGCGTCGGGTGCGCGATGCGGCCGTCCTGCCCGTAGCGCGTCCGCAGCGCGGCGATGTCCTTCTCGCGCGCGACGCGCTCGTAGACCTCGCCGGGCTCGAGCGTGCACAGCGCGAGCAGCTCCTCCTCGGGATAGAGCAGCTGCGTCGGCACGAGCTCGTTGTTGCCGCGCTCGTCGGGCTGCGCCCACTCGACCGCCTCGATCGTGAGCGATTTCACGCGGTAGCGCTCGCCCTCGTCGATGCGGATGAAGATCTTGACCTTCGAGCGGTCCTCGTTGAACTCGTAGTGGTCGAGCTCGACCACCGCGTCGTACCAGCCGCGATCGCGGTACACGTTGCGCATCGCGAGCAGGTCGGCCTCGAGCACCTCCTCGTCGAACTTCTCGCCCAGCCAGTTGAACAGGCCCGGCCCCTCGAGCTTGCGGCCCGAGAGCGCGCCGAGGCCGTCCTCGAAGAAGAACAGGAAGCTCGTGTCGGGCATCGACTCGTTGCCCGTGATGCGCACGTCCTCGACGCGCACCTTGCGGCCCTCGCGGATCTCGAAGATCACGTCGGGCACGACGCCGTCGCCCTCGCGCGTCAGGACGCTCACTTCCGCGAAGTAGAAACCCTCGCGGCGGTAGTTCTCGAGCAGGCGCTGGCGCACGCGCCCGGCCTGGTGCAGGTAGAGCTCGCTCTTCTCCTCGAGCAAGGCCCACTTGCGCAGCGTCTTCTCGTCGACGCCGTCGTTGCCGATGAAGCGCGGCTCGCGGTCGACCGCCATCTCCTCGACGGTGATGATCAGCTCGATCCCGCCCGGCACGTCGCGGCGCGCCGAGCTCCCGCGCACGTGGAACGAGACCCACAGGCGCCGCAGGCCGTTGTCGAGCGCGATCGGATCGAACGGCTGGCCGACGCGCTGGCCGAGCACGCCGATGATCTGCGCCTCGGTGTAGCGCCGCTCGCCCTCGACCACGATGCCCTGCACACGCGGCAGTTGCGGCTGGGGCGCGGCTTCCTGCGCACGCGCTCCCCCCAGCACCGCGAGCGCGGCGACGGGCACGAGCATCAGGCGCAGGAAGTTGCGGCCGCGTTCCAATCGGATCCTAGGCGTAGATCGGCTCGGCGGCCGACGGCGCGGGGTTCTCGAAACGCAGGATGTTGCCGAAGAAACGCAGCTTGATGTCGCGCGTCTCGCCGTTTCTGTGCTTGGCGATGATCACCGTCGCGTCGTGCCGGATGGCGTCGAGCTCGGCCTGCGACATGGTCTGGTCGGTCGCGTTCTTGTTGGTCTCGTAGTACCACTGCCTGTAGAGCATCATCACGACGTCGGCGTCCTGCTCGATCGAGCCGGACTCGCGCAGGTCCGACAGCATCGGCCAGCCGCGCGGGCTGCGGTCCTTGCCTTCGACGGCGCGAGAGAGCTGCGCCAGCGCCACGACCGGCACCTCGAGCTCGCGCGCGAGCGCCTTGAGCGAGCGCGAGATCTCGCTGATCTCGAGCTGGCGGCTCTCGTTGTGCTTCTGCCCCGACGTCATGAGCTGCAGGTAGTCGAGGATGATCAGGTCGAGGCCGTGCTTGGCCTTGAGCCGCCGCGCGCGACCGCGCAGCGCCATCACCGACAGGCTCGGGCTGTCGTCGATGAACACGCTCATCTGCGCCAGCTCGCCCACTGCCTCGTTCATCGCCTGCCAGTCGTCGTCGGGCAGTCGCCCCGTGCGCAGCTTGCCGCCGTCGATGCGGCCGCGCGCGCAGATCATGCGTTGCATGATCTGGTGCTTGCCCATCTCGAGGCTGCAGAACAGGCCCACCGGCGGCCGACCGCCGAGGCAATCGGGCCGCGAGAGGCCGACCGACTCGAGCATGTTGAGCGCGAAGGCCGTCTTGCCCATGGCGGGGCGCGCGGCCACGATCACGAGATCGCCCGAGTTGAGGCCGCCGAGCACCTCGTCGAGCTCGTGGAAGCCCGTCGGCAGGCCCGTCAGGCGATGGCTCGTGCGCGCCTCGATCTGCGCCAGCGCCTCCTTGAGCACCGGCGTCACCGGTTCCGGCCCGCGCGCCTGCGTGCGCGCACCGAGCTGGAAGATGCGCGCCTCGCTGCGGTCGATCAGCGAACGCACGGAATCACCGTCGGGCCGCGTCTCGTAGGCGTCGGTGAGGATCTCGGTCGCGCCCGCGATCAGGCGCCGCAGCACGGCGGTCTCGGCGACGATCTGCGAATGGTGCGCGAGGTGCGCGGCGCTGGTGACCGACTGCTCGAACTCGATCAGCGCCTCGACGCCGCCGATGGCCTGGAACAGCCCCGCCCCGCGCAGCGCCTCGCCGACCGTGATCAGGTCGACCTTCGCGTTGCGCTGGCTCATCTCGACCAGCACGCCAAAGAGCAGCTGGTGGCGCCGCACGTGGAAGTCGTCGGCGGTGACGAGCTCGGCCGCCTCCGGAATTCGATCCGGCGCGAGCATCATGGCGCCGAGCACGGCGCGCTCGGCGTCCTCGTTGTGCGGCGGCACTCGCCCCGGCAGCTTGTCGCTTTCCATCCTCCGCTCGCTCCCTGCGCGCCTCGCTCGATCGAGCCCGCGGCGCGCGGCGCAGAGGATACCGAGCGCGAGCCGACTTGGGCGTGCCCCATTCACGGTCCAGTGCGCGTTCCGCGCGGCCGCGCACAAGGCGTCGGGCCCGGCTCGCGACATGCGCGAGCCGGGCCCGACCGGAGGGGGCCAGCGAGAAGCTTCTCTCTAGGCTTCCGCGTTGACGTTGACCGTGATCTCGGCGAAGCGCTCGCCGTGCACGTGGATCTTGATCACGTGCGCGCCGACGGTCTTGATCGGGGCATCCATGCGGATGTCCTTCTCGGCGATGCCGTGGCCGGCCTTGACGAGCAGCTCGGAGACCTGCGCGGCGTTGACCGAACCGAACAGGTGGCCCTGCTCGTCGGCCTTGGCAGTCGTGGCGACCACGACGCCGGTGATCTTGGCGACGCGCGCCTCGATCTCCTCGTCACGCTTCTTCTCCTCGACGTCGAGGCGGGCGCGCTTGCGCGCCATCAGCTTCTTGTTGTCCGGAGTCGCCTCGGCGGCGAGTCCGTTGGGGAACAGGAAGTTGCGGGCGTAGCCGGGGCGGACGCGCACGACGTCGCCGCACTTCCCGAGGTGCTGCACGTGTTCGCGCAGCAGGATTTCGATGTTCGCCATGGGATCAAAGGCTCCTTGCTACTGGACGAAGGGCATCAGGCCCATGTGACGCGCGCGCTTGATCGCCTGCTTCAGCTCACGCTGGCACTGCGTGCAGAACCCGCTGCGCTTGCGCGAGAGGATCTGCGCCTGCGGCGTCAGGAACTTCATCAGGTACGCGACTTCCTTGTAATCGATCTGCGGGTCGTCGCAGTTGCGGCTCGCGATCGGGGGACTCGGCTTGCGGCTCTCGGCCATGGATCAGATCTCCTCCGCGGCAGCGGCTTCGATGGTTTCGGCGGCATCGCCTTCGCCCTCGCCCTCGCCACCGTCGACGGGGGCCTGGTTGCGGCGGGAAGGCTCCTGGATCGGGCGGTCGGCGAGGTCGCCGAACACCGCGCGTTCGTAGCTGACGGACTCTTCCGTCGGCGGGGTCGGGACGACGTAGCCCTCGGCGCCTTCTTCGGCGGCCTTCTCGAGCTCACCCGCGGGCACCGCGTCGACGCGCAGCATCAGGTAGCGCAGCACGCGCTCGTCGAGCTCGAAGTCGCGGCGCATGCCGTTGAGGGCCGGCCCGTCGACCTCGAAGTAGGCGAGCAGGTAGGTGGCGCGCGTGCGGCCACGGATCGTGTAGGCGAGCTTGCGCTCGTCCCAGCGCCGGGCGCAGAGCACCTTGGCGCCGTTCTTCGCGAGCAGGTCGGTCACCATGGCCTTCGCCTGGCGCCAGTCGGCCCGCACCACCTGGTTGTCCAGGAGGAACATTCCTTCGTACGTGTTGGTCAAGATCGGATCTCTCTTTCGGTCTGTCGGTGCGGGCGCGCAGGGGTCAGGTTTCCTGCGTCCCCAGGTCTTTCCAGCGGCTGTGGAACCGCGTCATGACGCTGGGCAGGTCGCCGGTGTCGAGCCATGCGTCGAGCGCATCGGCCGCGTGGGCGACCGTGATCTCGGCGTCGGTTCTCGCTGCACCTTCGAGCTGCGTCAGCACGTGACGCGCCGCGTCGGTTCTCGGCCTGCCGATTCCGATCCGTAGCCGCGGAAAGGTATCGAGCCCGAGCGATTCGGACATGGAACGCACCCCGTTGTGCCCGCCCGTCCCTCCATGAGGGCGAAGTCGCAGGGCTCCCGGCGGCAGGTCGAGGTCGTCGTAGACGACGAGGATCTGCTCCGGAGGCACCGCGAGCGCGCGGGCCAGCGGGGCGATCGCGACACCGGAGCGGTTCATGTACGTCACGGGCTTCACGAGCAGCGCGTCGCGACGGGTGTCGCGCGCGATCCTCGCGGGCAGGGACGCGAACTGCGGGCCGAGTGCCGCGGGGGTTTCAAAGATCAGCCGGTGGCGACGTGCGAGCTCGTCGAGCGCGTGGAACCCGAGGTTGTGCGGGGTCCACTCGTATTCCGGTCCGGGGTTGCCGAGGCCGACGACGAGCCGTGTCACGTTGCGTACCAGCTTCCCGCGCGAGCTCCGGCGGGTGCCAGAGGAGCGCGAGGGGGAGAGATTGTAGGGACGGCCACGCGGAGCGCAAGGACGCGGGCGCCGCCCGCAGGTGTCCTGCGGGCGGCGCCCGGTGGGGTCGGAACGGCAGCGATCAGGCCCGCAGCCTGCCGGCGGCGTGGACGGGGCCTCC
>JABWBL010000710.1 GCA_013360535.1 Planctomycetaceae bacterium | reverse complement strand
CTTCGAGGGCTCGCTCTCGCTCTGGGCGCGCTCCCCCGCCGTCACCGCCGTGCGGCTCGCGCCCTCGGCTGACGTCCGCCTCTCGGGGCTCCTGTGGCCCGAAGCGCGCGCGCGCCTCGCCGACAGCGCCTACCTGACCGTCGAGCGCCGCGGTTTCGGGCAGGTGATCCTGTTCGCCGCGCAGCCCGGCTTCCGCGGCTTCCACCGCGGCACGAACCGCCTGTTCCTCAACGCCGTCGTGTACGGCCCGGGCCTCGGCGCGCAGCCGGCGAAGCTGCGCTGACGCGGCCGCGCGTCCCTGAGCGTGTTAACCTTCGAGCGGAACTCACCGTGAGTGCCTGTCGCGAGCCCGGTGAACGCTGGCTCCCGCGCCTCGTGGCTGCGGGCTGGGCCACGCTCGTGCTGTGCGCCTGCGAGGAGCGTCCCGCCCCGGTCAGTGCTCCGCCGACGCAGCCCCCGGGCTCGCAATGGCCCGGCTTCGAGGTCTCGACGCCCCGCAGCGCCGCGCGCTCGGAGCCGGGGCTGTTCTCCGGGCCGTTCACCGAGTGGCACGCCAACGGCGTGAAGAGCGGCGAGGGCGAGCTCGTCGGAGGCCTGCGGCAGGGCGCGTGGACGTTCTTCCATCCCAGCGGCGTGCTGCGCTGGCGTGGCACGTTCGAGCGCGGCGTTCCGGTCGGCCCCGAGGAGGCGTGGCACGAGAACGGCTCGAAGCAGCTCGAGGGCACGCTCGTCGACGGACGCCGCGAGGGCATCTACCGCTACTGGTACGACAACGGCCAGCTCGAGCTCGAGGTCGAGTTCCGCGACGACGTGCGCCACGGCAAGTGCCGGCGCTGGAGCCGCGACGGCGTGCTCGACCGCAGCTCGAGCGGCGTCTACACGAACGGCCGGAAGACGGGCGAGCTGTGAGCGCACCGCAAGCGCTCGATCCGCTGACGCTGCGCGGGCGGCTCGTCGCGCTCGAGCCGCTCGCGCTCGCGCACGTCGACGAGCTGTGGCCCGCCGCCGAGCCGGCGCAGCTGTGGGAAGTCACGTCGAGCCGCGTGACGACGAAGGCGGAGCTCGAGCGTTACGTGCGCGAGGCGCTCGAGGCCGCCGCGACCGGTCGCGCGCTGCCGTTCGTCACGCGCCGGACGCAAGACGGTCGCGCCATCGGATCCACCCGCTTCGCCGCCTACGAGCCCGCGCACGCCAGAGTCGAGATCGGCTGGACCTTCCTCCATCCGAGCGTGCACGGCAGCGGCGCCAACGTCGAGGCGAAGCTGCTGCAATTCCGGCACGCGTTCGAGACCCTGGCCCTCGAGCGCGTCGAGCTGAAGACCGACCTCCTCAACCTGCGCTCGCAACGCGCGATGGAGCGCCTCGGCCTCGTGCGCGAGGGCGTGCTGCGCCGCCACATGGTGGTCGCCGACGGGCGCGTGCGCGACACCGTGTACTACAGCGCGATCCGCAGCGAGTGGCCGGAGCTGCGAGCGCGACTCGAGGCGCTGCTGGCGCGCTAGCGTTGCTGGGATCGCGTCGAAATCGCCGGGGGAATCGCCGGGCCGGAGGAGAAATACCGAGATGGAAATACCGAGCCAGAGCAATTTTTTCTGCGAACTGCGGCCTGCGTCGACGGCAGTGCCGTCGACGCAGGCCG
>JABWBL010000084.1 GCA_013360535.1 Planctomycetaceae bacterium | reverse complement strand
CAGCTCTCGCCCGAGCTGCGGCAGGCGACGATCCAGCTCGAGCCGCGCGAGCTCGGCCGCATCTCGGTCAAGGTCACGCTGCGCGGCGGCGTGGCGAACGCCGAGCTGCGCGTCGAGAAGCGCGAGGCGCTCGATGCGCTGCAGAAGCAGATTCCCGAGCTCGAGGCCGCGCTGGAGCGCGCCGGACTCGGCGGTGGCGAGCTCACGCTGCAGCTCGGCCTCGAGGAACGCTCTTCCCGCGATGACGCGCCGGTCTTCACGCCCGCGCGCCGCACCACGAACGTTGCCGCGCCGGCGCCCCTCGCCCGCGCGCTCTCCGCACGCCTGCCCGCGACGAGCGGGATCGACACCTACGCCTGAACCACGGAACCGACCATGCAGATCGACGGCATCAGCTCTCAGGACCCCATCTCGCTCTCCGGTGGCAAGGAATCCGCGCTCGGCAAGGACGCGTTCATGAGCCTGCTCGTGATGCAGATGAAGAACCAGGACCCGATGGAGCCGACCAAGAACGACCAGATGCTGGCGCAGCTCGCGCAGTTCCAGTCGCTCGAGGAGATGGACGAGCTCAACAACAACATCGTCGGTCTCGCCGTGCTGCAGCAGTCGAACGCGGTGCTCGAGCAGCTGACGAGCTCGAGCGCGCTGATCGGGCAGGACGTGCGCTACACGAACGAGGCCGGTGACGAGCTGTGGGGCAAGGTCGAGGCCGTCCGCATCGAGGAAGGCGTCGCCCAGCTCCAGATCGGCGGCAAGAGCGTGCCGCTCGGCAGCGTGCTCGAGATCGGCGTTCCTCCGACGGCCGAGACCCAAGCCTGATCCTCCCGCGCTCCGCACCCTGAACCACCACCCCGAACCCACTCTCCCCGCACCATGCCCAGCGCCCTCTTCGCCGCCCTCTCCGGTCTTCAGGCCCACGAAAACTGGATCTCGGTCATCGGCAACAACCTCTCGAACGCCAACACGCCCGGTTACAAGTCGGCGCGCGCGGTGTTCAGCGACCAGTTCAGCCAGACGCTGCGCTACGCGTCGCTGCCGTCGGGCTCGCTCGGCGGTCGCAACCCGATGCAGCTCGGCCTGGGCGTGCAGCTCTCCGACATCGGTCGCGACTTCAACCAGGGCGCGCTGGCGAGCACCGGCCGCACGTTCGACCTCGCGCTCAACGGCCGCGGCCACTTCATGGTGTCCGACGGCGCCAACACGCTCTACACGCGCGTCGGCACGTTCGGCCTCGACGCGACGAGCCGCCTCGTCGACCAGCGCACGGGCTTCCGCGTGCTCGGGCTCAACGGCCAGCCGATCAACCTCGACACGACCTCGCTGTTCCCGCCGACGCAGACCTCGCAGATCAGCTTCGCGGGCAACCTGCCGGCGACGATCACCGGCCCCTTGTCGCAGGTGCTGACGGCCTCGACGGCGCTCAAGCAGGGCACGAGCGCCACGCTCTCCGGCTCGGTCAACACGAACTCGTTCACGGTGCCCGTCGGCCAGACGTGGACCATGGAAGTGATCGTCGACGGCGGCGCGCCGCAGACGGTGTCGCTCGCCGGCCAGGCGGCGCCCTACACGGCGCTCGACATCGCCAACGCGATCAACGCGCAGACCACGGGCGTCACGGCCGTCGACAACGGCGGTGCCGTGCAGATCTCGACCGACCGCACGGGCCAGGCGCGCACGCTGAAGGTGGTGAGCGGCGTGAGCGGGCAGGATCTCGCTTCGCTCACGGGCCTTTCGCTGAGCCAGGTCTCGGGCACCGAGTCCACCGCGACGCTCTCGACGGCGCTCAACGACCTGCCGACCAACCTCGTCGACTACCAGCCCGGCGACGTGATCGAGATCGCGGGCGTCGACACCGACGGCACGAGCGTGCTGGCGAGCTTCGTGTACGGCGCGGGCAACGACGGCACGACCGTCAGCGACCTGCTCAACTTCATCGACAACGCCTTCCCCAACGCGACCCCGAGCTTCGACGCGACCACGGGCCAGTTCTCGATCCGCGCCGACCAGACCGGCGCGACCGGGCTCTCGCTCACGCTTTCCGACCAGAGCGGCGCCGGCAGCACGGACTGGCCGCAGCACTCGCTGATCACGACCACCGCGGGTGCGGGCCCGGACAAGACCACGACCTCGATCGAGGTGTTCGACTCGGCCGGCACGTCGCACACCGTGTCGCTGACCTTCGAGCGCCAGGACGACGGCTCGTGGAACGTGATCCCCAGCTCCGCCGACGGCACGGTCTCGGGCCTCGTCACGGGCCTGCGCTTCAACGCCAACGGTTCGATCGCCTCGCTGCCGGCGACCTCCAGCTTCTCGGTGCAGTTCCCCGGCCAGAGCGCGCAGTCGGTCTCGGTCGACTTCGGCACGCCGGGCCTGTTCGACGGCGTCACGCAGTTCGGCCAGGGCGCGAGCGTGTTCGCCGACTTCCAGGACGGCTACGGCGTGGGCGAGCTCTCCAACATGGCCGTCAACTCCGACGGCGACATCCAGGGCTTCTACACCAACGGCCAGATCCAGGTGCTGGGCGAGCTCGGCATCGCGAGCTTCGTCAACGACAACGGCCTGCGCGAGGTCGGCGACAACCTGTGGGCCGAGACGCCCAACTCGGGCGTGCGCACGGTCTCCAAGGGCGCGCAGGGCAAGGCCGGACAGGTCAACGGCGGCGCGCTCGAGGGCTCGAACGTGTCGGTGGCCGAGGAGTTCGTGCGCCTGATCGAGGCCCAGCGCGGGTTCCAGGCCAACGCGCGCGTGATCACGACCACCAACGAGGTGCTCGCCGAGCTCGTGAACCTGGTGTAGCCCGCCGGGTGAGTCCAGCCAGCGGCCCTGTCGGACGAGTCCGGCGGGGCCGCGGCGTCTCACGGAGTCGATACGCCGAACACCGGGTGAATTCGGGCGCGGGGCGCGCCACAATCCGGCAGAACTACCCCGCTCCACCTCTTCGAACCGAAAGAGACCCGCGATGCGCGTCGTCATTCGCTCTCCCCACGTCACGCTCGAACAGGAATTCCGCGACACGGTCGCCGCCGATGTCCGCGATGCGCTCGCGCACGTCGAGTCGCGTGTCGTCTCGGCACAAGTCAAGCTCGACGACGTCAACGGCCCCAAGGGCGGCCTCGACAAGAGCTGCGAGTGCGTCGTCAACGCCGGCCACCTCGGCATCCTGAGGGTCGAGGCCAAGGGCACGGACCTGAAGAAGGTCGTGGCGAGCGCCCTGACCAAGCTGCGCCGCGCCGTCGAACACGCCGTCGACCAGAAAAGGGGCGCGGCGAAGTCGAAGGCCCCGCACCGTCGCGCGTAGGGGGCGCCCCGCGTTCCGCTTCGGAGCGCGTCGAACCTGACGGCTCCGCCCGCGGCGGAGCGGCCTCTCCATGTGGACCCAGATCCTGATCCTCGTCGCCGGTCTGGCGGTGCTGACCGGCGGCGCGGAGCTGCTCGTGCGCGGCGCCTCGCGGCTGGCGAGCTCGCTCGGCGTCTCGGCGCTCGTCGTCGGCTTGACCGTCGTCAGTTTCGGCACGAGCGCGCCCGAGCTGGTCGTCAGCCTGACGAGCGCGCTCGAGGGCAACGCCGACATCGCCGTCGGCAACGTCGTCGGCAGCAACATCTTCAACGTGCTGCTCATCCTCGGCCTGTCGGCGGCGATCACGCCGCTCGTGGTCGCGGCGAAGCTCGTCCGGATCGACGCGCCGATCATGATCGGCACGGTGCTCGCGGCGTTCGCGATGGCCTGGGACGGGCGCGTCTCGCGATTCGAGGGCGCGCTGCTCACGGCGGGCCTCGTCGGCTTCATGCTGTTCTGCATCCGCGGGGCGCGCAAGGAATCCGCGGCCGTGAAGGCCGAGTTCGACGAGCAGGCGCCGCAGGCGCCGGTGAAGCGCTGGGTGTGCGTCGTGCAGGTGCTCGCGGGCCTCGCGCTGCTCGTCGCCGGTTCGAACGTGTTCGTCGACGCGGCCACGGCGATCGCCAAGGCCTTCGGCGTCAGCGACCTCGTGATCGGGCTCACGATCGTCGCGGCGGGCACGTCGATGCCCGAGGTCGCGACCAGCGTGATGGCCGCGATCAAGGGTGAGCGCGACATCGCCGTCGGCAACGTCGTCGGCAGCAACATCTTCAACGTGCTCGGCGTGCTCGGGCCCACGGCGCTCGTGGCGCAGGGCGGGATCGGCGTCGCCCCGGCGGCGCTCGCCTTCGACTTCCCGGTGATGATCGCGGTGTCGGTGGCCTGCCTGCCGATCCTGTTCACCGGCTACACGATCGCGCGCTGGGAAGGCTGGCTGCTGCTCGGCTACTACGTCGCCTACACGGCCTATCTGGGCCTGGCGGCGAGCGAGCACGACGCGCTCCCGCTCCTCAGCGCCACGATGGCGTGGTTCGTGGTCCCGCTGACGGTGGTGGGGCTGGGGGTCGGCGTGGTGCGCACGGTCCGGCGCGAGCGGGCGCTGGCGAAGCAGTTCGGGCGCCCCGGCGGTTCCTGAGGGCCTGCGCGCGGGGCGGTTCCCGCTCTGGGGCGGGGGCGCAGGCTCGCGCCTGCGGGAACTTCAGGTCCAGAAAGTTCGACCCGAAAGGCCTTCCGGCATGGAAGGAACCTCCTGGGTCGGAATGCGGAGCAACGCGCCCCGCGGGCCCGTGGACAGCCCTTTCAGGCTTGGCACCGAGCTTGCACCGCGAACCGCGTGACCGACGGGCTGACCTACTCTGTCCAGGCGATGGGCGCCGCCGAGCGCCGCATGGAGATGATCGCCGCAAACCTCGCGAACTTGAATGCCGCGGGGTTCAAGCGCTCGATCGACCGTGTGCAGTCGTTCGACACGCGCCTGGGGCAGAGCCTCGAGCGCAGCATCGCCTCCGAGCGCCGCGTCGACTTCAGCCAGGGCACGCTGCGCCCCACCGGCGAGCCCTACGACCTCGCGCTCTCGGGCAAGGGCTTCTTCACCGTCGAGGGAACCGACGGCGAGCTCTACACGCGCGACGGCCGCTTCTTCGTCAACGAGACCGGCGTGCTGCAGACGCAGGAGGGCCTGCCGGTCGCGTGGGAAGGCGCGCGTGGCACGATCGATCCCAACGGCAAGCCGGTGACGGTCGACTCGACGGGTCGCCTGAAGCAGGGCGAGGCCGAGATCGGCCAGCTGCGCATCGTCGACTTCGAGAAGCCCGAGAGCCTGCGCATGAAGCAGGGCGGCTTCTGGACCGCGCCCAACGCGGCCGTGCCGATTCCCAGCGAGGCGCAAGTGCGCCAGGGCCACGTCGAGCAGGCCAACGTCAGCGCCGTCGACGAGCTCGTGGCGATGATCGCCGTGCAGCGCCGCTACGAGATGGGCACGCGGGTGATGAGCAGCATCGACCAGTCGTACAAGCGCCTGACCAACCCGCGCTGACGCGCGGGAAACCCAGAGGAAAACGCACCATGATCCGAGCGCTGATGACCGCCGCTTCCGGCATGAAGGTCCAGCAGATGCAGGTCGACACGATCGCGAACAACATCGCGAACGTGAACACGACCGGCTTCAAGAAGAACGAGCTCTCGTTCCGCGAGATGCTCTACGAGACCATCCGCGATCCGGGTGCGCCGACCTCCGCGCAGCAGATGGCGCCGACGGGCCTGCAGGTGGGCTCGGGCTCCGAGGTCGCGGGCTCGGTCAAGATGTTCCGGCAGGGCGAGATCGCGCCGACGGGCAACAAGCTCGACATGGCGATCACCGGCGCCGGCTTCTTCCGCGTGCGCCTGGGCAACGGCGAGTTCCGCTACACGCGCGACGGCTCGTTCCGCCAGGACGGCTCGAACAACCTCGTCACCGCCGACGGTTACCCGCTCGACCCGCCGGTCAACGTGCCGCCGGACGCGATCGAGATGATCATCGGCGAGGACGGCACGGTCAGCGTCGTGCGCAGCGAATCGGGCCTGCCCGAGATCGTGACCAACGTCTCGCTCTGGCGTTTCCCCAACCCCGCGGGTCTCAAGGCGCAGGGTTCGAACCTGTACTCGGACACGGCGAGCTCGGGCCAGCCCGCGCAGGCGACACCCGGCCAGGACGGAACGGGCCTGATCAAGCAGGGCTATCTCGAGCGCTCGAACGTGCAGGTCGTCGACGAGCTCGTCGGGCTGATCCTCGCGCAGCGCAACTACGAGATCAACAGCCGCGCGATCAAGGTGTCGGACGAGATGCTCCAGCAAGTCAACCAGATGATCCGCTGAGGCGCGTCTCATGTTCCTCGCACTGCTTCTCGGCGGCGTCACGATCACGCTCAGTCCCGACGCCACCGTGCGCGGCACGGAGATCCAGCTCGCGCAGATCGCGAGCGTCGACGGCACGGATCCGGCCGAGATCGAGCGCGTCCGCGCGCAGGACCCGTCGCAGGACACCGCGGAACAGCGCGAGCAGCGCGAGCTGCTGACGCTGATCGAGCCGCTGATGGAGTCCGCGACGGAGTTCATGCTCGTCGACCTGCACTCGACCTCGAGCGCCGGACTGCCGTTCTCGGTGTGCGGCGACACGCTGAAGAACCGCCGCGCCGCACTGTGGCTGCCGATCCCGCTGCTGCTCGGACTCGAGGAGTCGATCGAAGGCTCGCTGTGCGAGTTCGTCACCGAGCGCGGCCACGCCGCGATCGTCGTCGAGGGCGGGCAGAACCGCGATCCGGCGACGCAGACGCGGCACGAAGCGGCGATCTGGATCCTGCTCGAAGCGACCGGCGCGTTGTCGCGCGAGCGCATCCCGAACCTCGGCGAGCGCGCGCGAGTGCTGAAGGACGCCGGGCGCGGCGCTCCCGGCGTCATCGAAGTGACGTACCGTCACGCGATCCGCGCCGACAGCCAGTTCGTCATGAAGCCCGGGTTCAAGAACATCCACACGATCACGCACGGCGAAGAGTTGGCGCGCGATCGCGACGGCGCGATCCGAGCTCCCGACGACTGCGTGCTGCTGATGCCGCTCTATCAAGGGCTCGGTGACGACGGCTTCTTCCTCGGCCACACGATTCGCCGCTCGTGGCTGCGCTTCTCCGCGTTCCTGCGCAAGCTCGGCGTCGACCGCATGCTGACGTGGTTGCCCGGCGTCGCGCCGCACCTGTGTGAAGAACAGGGAGGCGGTGAGACTGACGCCGTTCGTGGGGTCGCTCACGCGCACGCTGCCGTTGTAGGAACCGGCCCAGCTCACTCGGGACACCGAGAACGTCACCGTCGCCGTGCCGGAGTTCGGCCCCGGGATCGTGCCGCTCCCCGTCACGGTGCTGATCGTGCCCGTACCGGCCGGATTCACGTTCACGTCACCCGACGTGAGAGCCCCCGTGGCGCTGTAGTTGATGCCACCGCTGATCGTGACACTCACCTCGTCCGGTGGGATCGGAGCCGCCAGCGTGACCGGGCCGGCGTCGACCGTGCTGACCGCACCGTCGTCGTCCACGACGGCCACGCGTGGCCAGTAGGTGCCTGGTGACGAATACGTGTAGGCCGAGGTCGCCGTGCCGCTGGTCGCGTCGACCGTTCCGTCACCGTCGTAATCCCACTCGTAGGAGACGATGGATCCGTCGACGTCCGTCGATGCGCCGGCATCGAGATCGACGTCGAGGGGCGCCGACCCCGTGAGCGGAGTTGCCGACAGGACCGCCGTGGGTGCCGCGTTCGGCACCGTGGATGTGGCATCGAGGCGTCCGTCGTAGTCGACGATGTAGTCCCACCAGTTGTTGGAGAAGGTCTCTGAACCGATCACGGACGTGCCGGCAGCCCGTGGGATGTGGGCGAGGTACCACCGAAGGTAACCGACACCGTCACACGCCCACGTGTAGCAGTCGAGCGTCTGCGTCGCCCCCGTCAGGACCGGGTAGTCGTACCAGTCGTCCGCCGTCGACGTGACCGACGCACCCGGTGTGTGGCCGGTGAAGTAGTCACGTTCGACGGTTGCGTTCGGCGGGTTCCGCGGTCCTCCGACACCGGCCTCTCCCGGATAGTCCCTCTCGTACAGGCTGAACGCCCGCCACGGGTTCGACGGGTCGGCGTCATACCACTCACCCTGTCCGACCGTCAGCGACAGCACGCCTGCCGCGCGCATCGCGAAGGCGTCAAGTGCATCCACGAGGACGTCGTCGGTGGAGAAACCGAGTTCGCTGGTCTCCTCGGGCTGCACGCTCCAACCCATGACCGTGTACGTGCTCCCGCAGTCGGGTAGGTCGTAACTCGGATAGAAGGCGGGATCGCTCGGTGCGTGCGGCACGGCATCCCCCGGGATCTTGAATGCCCAGTCCTCGAACCCGAAGTCGGGGCCGCCGATGAGCCACACCTCTGAGATGTTGTCGCTCGCCACCTTGGCGCAGACGTCGAAGCGGTCCATGATCGCCGAGTAGTCGGTGGTCCCGGCATGCGCGGGCCCGCCGCGCCCCATCACATACTCGAGGTAGTCGTCCTCGGGATACGTGTAGCTGTCCTCGAACGCCGGGAACTCACCGACGGTGTGGGTCTCGGCGATCTCGTACGCGATACCGGCGGCAGCTCCCATGTCCTCGGCCATCTGCGCGGCGAGCTCTGCAGGGTCACGCCAGCTCAGGTAGTCGGACATGCGGGCATTGCCCCGCGTCGAGAGGATCGGGTCGTAGGCGATCGCCATCACCTTCGACTTCTTCTCGTAGACGGTGATCGGCAGTGTGTACGACGCAGTCGAGGGATCGGTGAACTCGGTGTCGTGCAGTGCAGTCACCTCCACGACATACGTCCCCGGGTCGGTGAACGTATGCGACACCGCGCCGCCACTTGCCGTGGCCCCGTCCCCGAAATCCCAGTCGAAGAGGATCTCGCCACCCTGCTCCTCGACCGTGCGGCTCACGGCCTCGAAGTCGACGCTGAGCGGTGCCACGCCTGTTCGCTGAGACGCCACGATCTCGGGATACGGACCCCACATCTCGTCGTCCGGCGGGATGCTGTACCAGCAGTTGTAGTAGGGCTCGACCGTGGCTGCCGTGATCCCCACACCGGCGAACGCCGTCTCGACGGCCGCGTACTCGGCGCTCGCCGCTCCATACAGGTCGTCTGCTGCGGCCAGATACGCCATGCGAGTCTGCGTGAAGTTCGTGCTCGGGACCATGTGGCGTGTCAGTGCGCGGTACGCGATCTGTTCTGCCCGTTCCTTGTCCAGGGCCGTCGCGAGCAGGTAGAACGCATGATTGATGATCCCGCTGTTGATGTGCACCCCGCCGTTGTCGATGCACAGCGGGACGTATACGAGGGCATCGTCGATGTGCGCGGGCTGGTCGTACGCTTCGGGATCCTCCATCGAGCGGATCACGCCGAGAGCGCTGCCCTCACCGAGCTCCCAGTCGTCTCGGTCGATCATCGACCCGAAGATGTCCGAATGCGCTTCGTTCACGGCGCCGGACGCGTTCACGTAGTCGAGGCCGGCGCTTGCCTGGGACACGGCGTGCGTCCACTCGTGACCCACGATGTCCTTCGTGACCATGCCCGACGTGAACGCCGTCCACGCGCCGTTCCAGAAAGCGTTGTACCCGATGACCGCGGTGGGCATCTCGGCGACCGCGTCCATACGTGCGCCCATGCCGTCGTAGGACACGCGCCCGAACGTGTTGAGGTAGTAGTCGTACACCTGGCCCGTGTAGTTGTGCGCATTCGTGACCTGGGCGGTCGGTGGCAGCCACCACGGCGCGACCTTGGCGGTCTCCGTGTACTGCAGCCAACCCTTCTGCTCCCCGAACAGGTCCCACGGATAGTCGCGGTACGTGTAGCGGACGCGGTCGTT
>JABWBL010000709.1 GCA_013360535.1 Planctomycetaceae bacterium | reverse complement strand
GCCGTCGAGCGCGACCCGCAGGACGCGCTCGCGTTCATGGAGCTCGGCCACGCGCTCTCGAACACCGGCGACGAGGCGGGTGGCCTCGCGGCGCTGCAGCGCTCGCAGGAACTCGCCGCCGGCCGGCAGAACGCGTGGCGCCACAACACGGTCAAGGTGCTCGAGGCGATGCAGAAGCGCTTCGTCGTCGAGAAGGGTGACGGCGACCTGCGTTACGCCTGGACGCCGGATTCCGCCGACGTGCTGCGCACGTACTGGATGCCGTTCTACTTCGAGTCGCGCGCCGAGCTCTCGCAGCGTTACGGCCACACTCCCGGGCCGGTCGTGATCGAGGTCTTCGACCGTTTCCAGGACTTTTCGGTGCGTTCGACGGGCTTCGAGGGGTTCCCCGCGCTCGGCGTGTGCTTCGGGCCCGTGGTGACGAGCGTCGCGCCGCAGTCGGAGCTGCGCGGGCGCTTCTCGTGGGCGCGCACGTCGTTCCACGAGTTCACGCACGTCGTGCACCTCGGGCTCTCGCACAACCGCTGCCCACGCTGGATCACCGAGGGCCTCGCGACGTGGGAAGAGGAGAACCACAACGCCTCGTGGACGCGCAACATGCGGCGCGACCTGCTCGACGCGTGGTGGAACAAGGACCTGATCCGCGTGCGCGACTTGAACCGCGCCTTCCGCTCGAACCGCATCCTGTTCGGCTACTTCATGAGCGGCCAGCTGTGCCGGATGCTGATCGAGGAGCAGGGTTTTGCGCCGATGGTCAAGCTGCTCGAGGCCTTCGACCGCGGCGACGACCTCGACGAGGCGATCGGCGGCACGTTCGGGATGACGCCGGAGCAGCTCGACGCGCGCTTCGACGCGTGGGTGCAGCGTGCGGTCGAGCCGCTGCGCATCGAGCCGCGCTGGAGCGCCGCGCGCACGACGGCGCTGAAGTTCGAGCTCGACGAGAAGCCGCCGAAGGAGGCCGGGGCCGCGCGCCAGTGGGCCGAGGGCTGGTCGTCGGTCGCGTGGGGCTACTTCCAGCAAGGCCGCAAGGTCGACGCGGAACAGGCGCTGCGCAAGCTCGCGCTCGTCGGCGAGCTGCCGCCGCGTGCGCTGTTCCTGCAGGGCGCGGTCGCGGCCGAGCGCAACGACAACGAGACGGCGAAACAGTTCTACGAACGCGGCCTCGCCGCCGGGGGCGAGGACTACCGCATCCGCATCGTGCTGGGCGAGGTGGCGGAGGCCGACGACGATCTCGAGGAGGCCGAGAAGCAGTACCTCGCGGCGGAGCGCGCCTATCCGGGCTTCCCCGAGGAGGAGCTGTCGGCCGAGCTGCGGCTCGCGAAGCTCTACGAGCGCACCGACCGCGACGAGGAACGCTTCGCGGCGCTCGAGCGCTGGATCCGCTGGGAATCGGACAACTACGGCGTGCGCATGCGGCTCGCCGAGCACCACGCCAAGGCCGGGCGCCACGAACGTGCGGTCGAGCTCTTCGTGCAGGCCAACGAGATCGATCCGTTCCGCCGCAAGCTGCACCGCAGCTGGGCCACGAGCCTGGTCGAGCTCGGGCGCCACGCCGAGGCCGCACGCGAGTGGCGCGTGACGCGCCTCGTGCCGCCGGGACTCGATCCCGACGACGGCGAGCCGCTCAAGGACGCCGCGAAG
>JABWBL010000708.1 GCA_013360535.1 Planctomycetaceae bacterium | reverse complement strand
CCGACCTCGGCGCGATCGCCGCCCAGTTCGCCGAGCAGGGACTCGCCGAGCTCGCCGCCGACTACCGCCAGCACCAGTTCCAGCTCCGCCAGACCAGCCGGGCCGGCATGCTGAACGAGTTCGGGCTCGTGCGCGCGCGGCAAGGCCAGCTCGAACAGGCGATCGCGCACTTCCGCGACGCGGTCGAGCTCGAGCCGGATTTCTTCGACGCGCGCAGCAACCTCGCGACCGCGCTGCACGAGGTCGGGCAAGTCGAGGAGGCGATCCGCCACTACGAAGGCGCGCTGCGCGTGCAGTCGACGGCGACCGAGGTGCTCCACAACCTCTACCTCGCCTGCAAGACGCTCGGACGCGAGGAGCGGGCGCAGGAGGTGCTCGCCGCTTTCGAGGTGCTCGATCCTGTCCGTGCGGCGGCCCTGCGCGCCCGCTGAGAGCGCTCAGCGCACGCGCACGACGTCGACGATTCCGTCGCCGACCTCGAGGCTGTCGAGCACGTCGAAGCCCTCGCGCAGCTCGCCGAAGATCGTGTAGCGGCCGTCGAGGTGCGGCGTCGCGCGGTGCGTGAGGAAGATCTGGCTGCCGCCGGAGTCGGGGTCCTCGTTGCGCGGCATGCCAAGCGAGCCGCGCACGTACTTGCGTGGGCCGATCTCGTGGCGCAGCGCCTCGCCGCGGCCGCGCCAGGTGCCACCGCCGTTGCCGTCGCGCCGGTAATCGCCGCCCTGCGCGACGAAGTCGGGCACGACGCGATGCCACGGCGTCCCGTCGTAGTGGTCGCGCGCGGCGAGCGTGAGGAAGTTGTGGACGTGCAGCGGCGCTTCAGTGGGGAAGAGCTCGATCCGCAACGTTCCCCGCGACGTCACGACGTCGACGATCGGATTCGCGGTGAAGTGGGGGAGCTCGATCGGCACCACCGGTGCGTGCGGAACGACGACGTCCGCGGGAATGTCGTGGCCGAGTTTCGCGAGCTCCTCACGCGCGACACGGCGCACGAACGGGCTCGCATCGGTCAGCGCGGGCACGAGCAGCGGCCACGCGCTCTCGCCACAACCCTTCGCCACCGCTCGCAGCGCGTTGAAGCGGATCTCGTTGGCGCCGTCGCCGTTCGACCTCACGAAACAGCGCTGCAGCGGCTCAAAATCGCTCGCGTCGGGCTTCTCGAGCAGCGCCGTCACCGCCGCGAGCCGCAGGCCGTTGTCTCCGAACGCGAGCGCCGCGTGCAGCGCCTCGCGCACGCGTGGAGCGTCGAACGTACCCGCGAGTTCGATCGCGACGCCGCCGACGGCGAAGTCGGGATCCTTGAAGCACTCGAGCAGCACCGGCAGCGCGCGCTCGGCATCGAGTGCCGCCACGCCGCGCAGCACGCCGATACGCTCCTCGCGCGACATTCGGCTGTAGAGCGTGCCCACGAGCTCCAGCGTCTGGTCCGCCACACCACCTTCGACCTTGTCGTGCACCAGCGAGCGCAGTCCAGCCTCGTACATCGCCCCGCGCACCCAAGGTGAGGATTCCTGCGGGCTGGCGCTCCCCAACGCACGCGCCTCGACCCCCAGCGCCTGCAACTTCGCGTACAGGCTCGCGTCCTTCTCGAGCGCGACGCCGAGCGCCTCCCACGCGCAGCGGCGCACGCTCGCGTTCGCGTGCCGCGTCGCCGCGG
>JABWBL010000083.1 GCA_013360535.1 Planctomycetaceae bacterium | reverse complement strand
GCCCGGAGACGCTCACCTCGCCGTGCACACGCGCAGCGATCGCGAAGGGCGCGCGCGCTTCGCGAAGGCTCCGGCCGGTGCGCTGCAGCTCGAGCGCGAGGACGGCGCCACGCTGAGCCTCGAGCTGCGCGCCGGTGAGGTACGCCGAGTCGATTGGTCCACGCGCTGAGCGGCGCGAGGCCGTTGCGGCGGAGTGGCCTTGCGCACAAAGGCGAAGCTCGGTTCGAACCCGGGATGAAGCCAACGAAAAAAATCTCCACTTGCGCGGAACATGACGAGCCCGCCTTGCGTCTCCGCCGCGTGACGTGAATGTCACCGCAATTGCAGCCCCAACCGATCGACCCACCACGTAAACTTGTGCCAGCCGTGCAAGCGAAAGCTCCCATTCGCATGCTGGACGCCCTGACGGGACTGCGTTTCGTCGCCGCGTTCGCCGTGTTCCTGTTCCACTCCCGCGAGAAATTCCACATCGACTCGTGGAAGCTCGGTTCGCTGGGGAGCTGCGCCGTCGCGTTCTTCTTCGTGCTGTCGGGCTTCATCCTGACGTACGTCTACGGAGAATCGCTGAAGCGCGAGTCGTTGCGCGGCTTCTTCGTCGCACGCTTCGCCCGCATCTGGCCGGTGCACATCGCGACGCTCGTGCTGTTCGTGGTCGTCATGCGCCGGGGGACCTTCCCGGCCGATGGCTCCGAGGTGCTCTCGGCGCTCAAGCAGGCGTTCCTCCTGCAGACCTGGTCGACCGACCTCACGAGCGTGCTCCAGTTGAACGGCGTGTCGTGGAGCATCTCGGTCGAGTTCCTGTTCTATGCGCTCTTCCCGTTCCTGTGCTTCCTCTCGCGCAAGGCGCTGCTCAAGGCCTACGCGTTGATCGCGCTCGGGTCGGTCCTCGCGCTCGCCGTCGCGGAATTCTGGGTGCGGCAAGATCCCGCGGCGCTCGAGGGCGCCAGGACCGTGTTCCACTTCGCGCCGCCGACGCGCCTGTTCGAGTTCACGACCGGCATCGTCGCCGCGCGCTGGTTCGCCGTGGCCGGCGCCACGCGGCGCAACGTAGCGCTCGACACGCTGCTCGAAGTCGCCGTGCTCGCGCTCGCGTTCGGCGCCTTCTGGGCGATCAACTACACGCCGACGATCTACACGATCGAGCAGGCGCTCGGCACCCGCGTCCTCAGCACGTACCTCGTGCACGGACCGGCCTACGCGCTGCCGTTCACGGCGGTGATCGTCGTGTTCGCGCGCAGCCGTGGCCTTGTCGCCCGCGCCCTTTCGCTTCCCGGCTGCGTCTACCTCGGCGAGATCAGCTACGCGTTCTACATGGTGCACTCGATCGTGCTGCTCGCGGTCGTGCGCTACGGGGGCGCGATCACCTCGGATTGGCAGCTCGGCCTGCTGGCGAGCCTCGCGATGACCCTCGCGGCGTCCGCGTTGCTCCACGAGGGGATCGAGCTTCCGTTCCGCGACTTCTTCTCGAAGCTGCTCACGAAGCGCGGGAAGGAAGCGCTTCCGGCGCTCGCGCGCGGCCAAGTTGCCTTCCTCCGCAACGTCACGGTGTTCGGCTCGATCGCCGTGCTGGTCCTGACGCCGGTCGGCATCGGCCGCGTGTCGCGCCTCCGTGGCGCGGTACTGGCGGAGTCGCACGTGGCTCGCAGCACGCCACGCCTGCGCGATGTCACCTTCGCCGGCGAGGCGCGTGTGCTCGGTGTCGTCACCGAGCGCCACGACAACTCCTTGGAGCTCACGGTCGTTTACGAACGCCTGCCCGAGGCGCGTCGAGACCTCTTCCTGCACATCTCGGATGCCTCCGGCAATCCCGTGCGACAGGGCAGCTTCAAGGTGTCCTCCGTGGGCGACGAGAAGGGCCGCGACGTCTACATCGCGACGGCGACGCTGGCCAAGTCCCAGCTCGAAGGCGCCACGACGCTCGGCATCGGCTTCTGGAGTCAGGCGAACGGCGCGGCGCGGGCGGACCGCGGTCCGTTGAGCATGGCCGGGCACCGCCTCGACGTGTTCGGCGTCGGCCAGCGCAAGCGGCGCGCGCCCGCCGAGGAGTGAACGCGCGTCGGTCGGGGTCGCTCAGGGCGCGAAGGTCGCGGTGAGCATGTCGGTCGTGTTGAAGCCGGCGCCGGCGCTCGCGGGGTCGCGGTAGAGCACCTGAAAGCGCCACGTCGAGCCGGTCGTGACGGCGGAGTCGAGGCCGAGCGGGTTCGAGAAGTCGAAGCAACGCAGCGCGCGGCCGTCGGAGTCGAGCTGCAACGGCTCGGGCGAGCCGGGGAGCTGCGCACCCACGCACAACGTGCCGTCGCCGAAGGGCGTGCTGATCGCGCTCGCGCCCATCGCGAGCAGGCCGAGACGGTTGGCGGGAGCGCCCGTGACGACGAGCCGGAAGTCGGAGACGCCCTTGGAGACCGAGCCGCCCCAGTCGAGTCGCGCCGCACGGCCCGTGGAGTTCACGCTCGCCGCGCACGAGCGCGTCGGGTGGGTCGCATCGGTGTAGTACAGCATCGTGCCTCCGGCCTCCGGCATGCCGGCCTTGACGCGGCGCGGCGCTCCGGCGAAGGCGCCACCTTCGAAGAGCGCGACGGCGGCGCCGTATTGCTCGCCGGTCGCCGCCCACGAGATCTCGTACGCGCCGCGTCTCTCCCACGTGCCGTCGTGCTGGCGGACGTACATGTACATCAGCCCGCAATCGGGCACGCCCCACGTGTCGCCGAAGGGCGCGCCGACGAGCGCGACGTTGCCGTGCAGGGCGACCGAAGTTCCGAAGCGGTCGCCGGCGTGGAGGTACGGGTGGTCGAGCGTCGCGACGAGCTGCCAGTTGCCGCTCGAGACGCGCTCGTGGATGTAGGCGGCACCCGCGTCGACGTCGGCGCCGCGGTCGCGACCCGGAGCGCCGACGATCACGCGCGTGCCGGAGATCGCGACCGACCAGCCGTAGGCGTCGTCGCCGGTGAGGCCGGGCGCGCCGATCCAGTCGCCGAAACTCCAGTTCGTTCCGTCGCTCGCCTCCTGGATGAGCGCGATGCCGGGGCCGAGCTCCTGCGTCAGGAAGCGGCCGGGTGCGCCGGTGATCACGATCGTCCCGTCGACTCCGACCGAGCGCCCGAACTGCCTGCCGTTTCCGGTGCTCATCGAAGGCGCCACTTGCGCCCACAGGCCATTCTCCTGCAAGCGGAACGGGCGGATCTGCGGCGCCGCGTACTTCGGCGCACCTGCGATCAGCGTGCGGCCTTTCAGTGCGAGGCTCGTGCCGAGGAGATCGTCGGGCTGCGCGAAGCTCTGGAAGGTCTGCACATGCACCCACGCACCACTCGCGTCGCGGCGGTAGTAGTGCAGGAAGCCGTTGGTGGCCTGGGGAGAGCCGACGACGAGCCGATCGCCGTCGATCGCGACCGCAGCGCCGAAGTGCGCGCCCGCCTGCGGCACCGGCGCGACGATCTGCACCGTCGTCGCCCACGCGAGGTCGGGGTTGCGCCGGAGCATGCGCACCGAGCCCGCGTCGACGAGACCATTGACATCGTCGTCGGGCACGCCGATGACGCCGTGGCCGTCAGTGAGCGCGACGGAGGCGCCGAAATGGTCGTAGGGCTGGCCGTCGGGGGATTGCTGGTGCAGCCCGGCGTAGTTCTGGGCGCTGGACGTGCTCGCGAGAATCAGGGCTGCAAGGGGAATGGCGACAACCTTCATGACTCGATCTCCGGTTGCGAGCGGAGTTGTTCCGCCACACTGGGCGAGCTTGTGGATTCCCGCAATGGGCCCTACAGGGCAGGGCGCGAGTGGAGAACGCCCACGCGGCTTCGCTAGTCTCGCCCGTCGCAAGCTCCATGAACGATCCCGCCAGTTTCCCCGTCAACGACTTCGGGCCCCTGATGAAGGGGCTCGTGATCGGCGGGCTCGGCATCTTCCACGTCTTCCTCGCGCAGTTCGCGATCGGCGGCGGGATGCTGATGGCGTACTTCCAGTGGCTCGCGATGCACGGCCGCGAGCCGAAGGCGCGCCTCGTTCTCGACAGCTACTTCCGTTGGCTCGTGCTGGTGAGCTTCGTCACCGGCGCGATCACCGGCGTCGCGATGTGGTTCACGAGCATCCAGATCTCGCCCGCGACCATCGGCGTGATGGTGAGCGAGTTCCATTGGGTCTGGGCGACGGAGTGGCTGTTCTTCTGGGTCGAGGTGCTCGCGGGTTACGCGTTCTACCGCTACGGCAAGCGCCTCGACGACCGCACGCGGCTCGCGTTGCTCGTCACGTACTCGATCGCGGGCTGGGGCTCGCTCTTCTGGATCAACGGCATCCTCTCGTGGCAGCTGACGCCCGGCGAATGGGTCGCGACGCACGATCTTTGGGCCGGTTTCTTCAACGCGACGTTCTGGCCGAGCCTCGTGTACCGCACGATCGCCTGCGGCGTCATTGCCGGGCTCGTGATGGCGGTGATCGTCAACACGATGGGCGAGCTCGAGCGCGAGGACCGGCGGCGGCTCGTGCACCACTCCGCGCGCTTCATGCTGCCCGTGGTCGTGATGCCGCTCGTCGGCGCGTGGTTTCTCGGCGCGTTCCCCGAGGACAGTCGCGCGTGGGTGACGGGCGCGAGCGTGGCGATGACGCTGTTCCTCAACCTCACGATCGGGGCGAGCGCACTGATCGGCGGCTACGTCGTGCTCGGCCTGTGGAAGCAGCGGCTCTTCATCAACGGCGCGACGGCGACGCTGCTGCTCGCGCTCGCGTTCGGGGCGACGGCAGGCGGCGAGTTCGTGCGCGAGGGCGCGCGCAAGCCCTACACGATCCGCGAGGTGCTGTACTCGAACTCGATCCGTTCCGACGACGTCGCGCGCCTGCGTGTCGAGGGCTGCACGAGCGGTGATCCGTATCCGCTGCGCGACGCGGCGCAGTATCCGAGCGAGCAGCTCGTGAAGGGTGCGCTCACGTTCCGCAACCAGTGCGCGATCTGCCACACCATGTCGGGCGTCAACGCGCTCGAGCACCTGATGGGCGCGTGGACGCTCGACCAGCAGCGAATGAACGTCGCGAAGCTGCAGTGGACGAAGGGCTTCATGCCGCCGTTCGCGGGCACGCCCGAGGAGCTCGAGGCGCTCGTGCAGCTCGTGCGCTGGGAAAGCGCGGGCCGGCCGGCAGCGTGGGAAACCAGCGAGGATCCTGCAGTGCTCGCGCAGATTCGGCGCTGGCTCGAGGAAGCCGGCACGGGTCCGGCGAGCGCAGGAGGCGGGCGATGAGCTTGTCCTTCCCGTTCGACCTCGTCTGGCCGACGTCGGGTTACGTCGTGCTGTACCTCGTCACGCTCCTGATGCACGCACTGTTCATGTCGTACGTGCTCGGCGGTGCGCTCGCGGTGGCGTTCGTGCGCCTGCACGGAGTGCGCGAGAACGGTCCTGTGACGCGCACGTTCATCGACTGGCTGCCGTTCGCGCTCTCGGCGGCGATCACGGCGGGGGTCGCGCCGCTGCTCTTCGTGCAGATCCTCTACCAGCGCGAGTTCTACACGGCGAACCTGCTCTCGTTCCACCGCTGGATGTCGATCCTGCCGGTGCTGATCGGCGCGTTCTACCTGCTGTACTTGCTGAAAGCCCGCCCGCACGCACGTCGGCTTTCGGCTGCAGTCGCGAGCGCGGTCGCGCTGAGCATCCTGTTCGTCGCGTGGTCGTGGATCGAGAACCACATGCTCTCGCTGAACCCGAGCGTGTGGGCGAAACAGTACGAGAGCGGCGCGCTGGCCTACCGCGATCCGGCGGTGTTCCTGCGCCTCGCGTTCTGGGTCGCGCTCGCGCTGCCGACGGCGTTCTGGCTCCTCGTGCTGCAGCTGCGCTTCGGCGCGAGCGGGGCCAAGCCCGAAGAAGCCCTGTTCGCGACGCGCAGGCTCGCGCCCGTCGCGCTGGGCTTCCTGCTCGTCGCCGCCGCGCTCGCGCCGTTCGTGCTGCGTGGCACGTGGAGCCTCTCGTCCGTCGACGAAGCGCTACTCGACGGCGCCGATCGACCGTACCTCGTGCTCGCCGCGGTCGGCGTGGTTCTCACGCTCGGCGGCTGGCTGCGCGCGCAACACCTGCCAAGGCTCTCCGGCCTGTGCGTCGCTCTCGGCTCGCTCGGGCTCGCGCTGACGTGGTGGGGCGTGTTGTGCGCGCGCGAGCTCATCCGCCTCGCCCGCCTCGACCTCGACACGCTCACGCGGCGCCACGCGGAACTCGCGACCTCCTCCGGGCTTTTCGTGTTTCTCGTCTTCGCCGTGCTCGCGCTCGCCGTCACCGCCTGGATCTTCCGCCGCGTCTCCTGCGCGCTCCGCCAGCCGGTCGGGTGACTCGGGGCTGAATACGGCGGTTGCGGATTCCGACGGGCGCAGTGATCATCGGAAGTCCGCAGCCGATCCGGGGAAACCAGCTCGCTCGTTGCACGTGGTCCCGAGTCCGATCGCGCTCGCGCAAGGGAGAGCAGTCATGAAGAAGAGGTTCGCATCGGGTCGGGTGGCACTGGCGGTGGGAACGTTGGTGCTCACTTCGGTCGTGGCCCCGGCGCAAGTCGTCGAACGCCTGAGCGTCGGTCCGGGCGGTGTCCAGGCCAACGGGCACACGTCGGCGACGGGAGCGTCGAGCGATGGACGTTTCGTGCTGATGCTGACGACCGCGTCCAACCTCGTGCCGGTCGACACCAACGGCAACGTGTCGGACGCCGTGCTGCGCGATCGAGTCACGCAAGTGAACACTCTGGTCAGCCTTGATCTCAATGGTGCGCAGTTCGAGAACTACCTCGACATCCTCCCGAGGATCTCCGCCGACGGCTCGACGATCGTCTATGCCGGGACCGACTCCACGACGCATTACCTCATCGCGCTGGATCGGGTGAGCGGCACGCGCACCTTGCTCGATTCGATGATCATCTGGCCGACGTCCTTTGAGCATGTCTCCCTAAGCACCGATGGACGGTTCGTCGCGATCTACAAGGAGGACTCGACGCACGAGAGGTACTGGATTCACGTTCACGACCGATCGTCGGGCACGACGGTGCAGCACGTGTACGCCTCCGGTGGCAACGGAAACGCCAGCACCCGACTCGCGCTCGGGGATTTGTCGGCCGATGGGCGTCATTTCAGCTACCGCCACTACTACGCCGACCTGTGGGGCACGAACTGGAACGAGTTCCGCCGCTTCGACCGCGCGCTCGCGAACTTCCAGACCGTCGCGTCCGCGAGCGGGCTGCCGCTCGCGACGCCTCCCACGGCTTTCAGCGCGGACGGCCAGCTCTTCGTGCATCGCACCGCGGGCGCGGCCGCGGGTCTGTACCTGCGCGATCTCCAGGCGGGCACCAGCGAGCTGCTTTCGGTGACGACCGATGGCTCGCAGGACACGTCCGTCGAGACCTCGGGCCTGCTCTCCGCCGACGCGCGCTGGGTCGCGTTTGCGTCGGCTTCCGCCTCGCTGGTCGCAGGCGATTCGAACGCCGCTACGGACATCTTCCTCCGCGACCGTGCCCTCGGCACGACGACACGAGTGAGCGTCGGGGCGGGCGGAGTCCAGCCGAACTCGCACAGCAAGACCGTGACGTGGCTGTCGCCGACGGCGTCGCACGTGCTGTTCACGAGTACCGCGTCGAATCTCGTTCCCGGCGACACCAACGCTTCCGAGGACGTGTTCCTCGTCGAACTCTGCCAACTCGCCTGGGCCGACCTCGACGGCGACGGTTATGGCGCTGGAGCGAGCCAGATGCTCTGCCCACCGATCCCGGCCGGATGGTCGACGCGTTCGGGCGATTGCGACGACACCAATCCGGCGCGAAATCCAGCCGCGACCGAGCTGTGCAACGGGATCGACGATGACTGCGACCTGCTGGTCGACGAAGGGGTTGCGGGCGTGTCGTACTGCACTTCGGCGACGACACCCGCCGGTTGCACTCCGCTGATCTCAGCCACAGGCTGTCCGTCGGTTTCCCAGCCCGCAGGGTTCGTCCTGCGCGTCGACGGTTGCGCCGGGCAACGGTCCGGCCTGCTCGTCTACGGCGCGTCGCAGACGCTGCTGTCCTTCGGCTTCGGGAATCCGAGCTTCCTGTGCATCGCAGCGCCGCGCCAGCGCATGGCGCCGCAATCCAGCGGCGGCATCTCCGGTCAGTGCAACGGCACTCTCGTCACCGATTTCCTCGCGTGGACGAGCGCGAATCCGGGCGCTCTCCTCACGCCGCTGGCCGCCGGTCAGCCGGTCAACTTCCAGGGCTGGATCCGAGAGCCCGCTTTCCCGAAGGGTTCGATGCTCTCGGACGCGTGGAGCGTGACGTTGGCTCCCTGACGGAGCTCGCGGGCGCGTTCACGGACAGAACGTGACGCTCAGCGCGTTGGAGAGCACGACGCCGGTTCCGTCGGGATGCGCGCCGTCGCGCAGCCACCATTGGAAGCGGCGCGTCTCGCCAACGAGGGCGGGAGCGAGCGGGAAGCTGAACGACGTCGCGCCGGCGGCGTCGAGCTGGCGCAGCGGCGTGCGCAGTGCTGGCGCTCCGACGCACTTCCAGCCACCGAGCCACGGCACGTTCGAGGCGTTGCTCCCGTAGAAGCACAGCGTGTTGCCCGACGGCAGGCCGCCGGAGAGTGTGAGCGAGAAGCCTGGGCCAGAGACGCTCGTGCTCCCCGCGGAGCCGATCGTGGGGAGCGTCGAGGCGGAAGTCAGCTTCGCTGTGCAGAACGAAATCGGAGCGGGGCAGGCGACGTCGAGCGCGCGCGTGCCGAGGCGGTAGGCGGCGGACGGGTTCGCCCTGAAGCGGGCGCTCGCGATCAGCGCGCGGCCGGAGCCGAGGCCGACGGTCGCGGGGCCGACGTCGGAGGCGCTGCTCGACTCGATCGCCAGTCCGGAGCCGTCGAGGACGGTTCCTGCGACGTTCACGCGCACCGCGTAGATGTCGCTGCGCTGGTCGACGCTCGACACGACCGCACGCTGGTCGGCGAAGGCGAGCACGTACTCGCTCCCGTTCCAGCACGGCGCGGGCTCGAAACGCTCGCCCGAGGCGGAAGCGGCGGCCACGACGGGGCTGGCGTCGAGGAACGTGCCGGCCGCGTCGACGCGCCGGAAGTGCACGCGGCGGTTGACGCTCGCCACCGTGCCGAAGGTCCACGCGATCAACGCTTCGTTGCCCGACGAGGCGAGCTTGACGGAGGAGTTGTAGGTGTTGAACGCACCGGCGACCCAGAAGGCCGGCGTCGCGCTGCCGTTCGAGTCGACGAAGGCCGCCTGCACGTCGCTGTGCGTGTCGGAGACGGAGTAGTTGCGCTGCCACGCGACGAGCCAGCGACCGCCGACGACCGCGACATCGGGCTCGACGGCCCAGCTCGAGGCGGCGAACGGAATCGTGAGCGTGGGGCCGAGCATGAGGCCGTCCGAGCCACGCACGCGCACGTAGGCCGGATGGGCCTGAACGGGGAACGTCGCGGTGGCGCGCGAGAACACGACCAGGAACTCGCCACCGAGGGCGGCGACCTCGGGATCCGAACCGGCGCCGAGCGCGATCGGACTGACGTCGAGCAGCGCACCACCCGGAGACAGGCGTCGCGCGAGCACGTTGGGCGTGGAGCCCGAGTTCCAGGTGACGAGGTACTCCGCACCGTCCCAGGCGACGGACGGATCGGCGTCGAGCGGACCGCTGGAGACTTCGAGCGGCTCGGGATCGAGCGGCAGCCCGAGCGCGTCGAGCCGGGTGGCGAGGATGCGGCGCTGCCCGGAAAGCTCGCTCTGGAACACGAGCAGCGACTGGCCCGGGCCGAGCGCGAGGTCGGCGCGACCTTGGGCCGGGGCAGCGAGGCTCAGCGCGGTTTCCGCGCCGATCACGCCCGGACCTTGCACCCGCGCCGTGTAGACGTCGAGC
>JABWBL010000707.1 GCA_013360535.1 Planctomycetaceae bacterium | reverse complement strand
ATCGAAGGCAAACGCGGCCGCCGGATCCGCCGCGACGAGGCGCTCGGCCTCGGCGAGCTCCGCCCGCAGCGACTCGCGCGTGCGCCGCGGCTCGACGAGCTCCGGCGGCAACTCGAGGTTGCGCCGAAGCTCCTCCAGCCGCTCGATCAGCGCGTCCTTCAAACGAACTTCGTGACTCCGGGGATCGCGACCGCGGGCGACTCGATCGAGGTCCACTCGTAGGACGCCGGCGACAGGTCTTCCTGGCTGTTCCAGGCCTGCTCCCACGTGAGCGTCTGCCCGGTGTAGGCCGCCATGCGCGCCATGATCGCCATCATCGTCGACTTGCACATGTAGTCGGAGTTGTCGATCACCGCGCCCTTGCGGATCGCGGCGAACAGCTCGTCGTGCTCGTTCTGGTACATGTCGTCCTGCACGCCGTCCGCATCGCGATGGCGCCAGGCGTTCTCGCCCTCGATGTGGTGCGACTGCAGGTGCGCGACGCCCTTGGTGCCGAACACGTGGTCGGAAACGTCGCTCGAGGCGCCGTTCCACTGGCGGCAGGAGCTGAACACCTTGACGCCGCCCTCGTACTCGTAGACCGAGTTGAAGTGGTCGTAGATGTTGCCGTACTTGGGGTCGCTGCGCTGCGCGCGGCCGCCGCTCGCCGTCACGCGCAGCGGGTACTTGTCGCCGAGCGCCCACGCGATCTTGTCGAGCGAGTGGATGTGCTGCTCGACGATGTGGTCGCCCGAGGCCCACGTGAAGTACAGCCAGTTGCGCATCTGCCACTCCATGTCGCTCCACTCGGGCTGGCGCCCGCGGTGCCACAGGCCGCCGGTGTTGTACGTGGTCTGCGCGCCGAGGATCTGGCCGATCGCGCCGTCGTGGATGCGCTGGATCGTCTCGCGCTTCTTGTGCTCGTAGCGGTAGCACAGGCCGGAGACGACGTTGAGCTTCTTCGCGCGCGCCGCCTCGCAGGCCGCCATCACGCGCCGCACGCCCGGTGCGTCGGTCGCGATCGGCTTCTCGACGAACATGTGCTTGCCCGACTGCACGGCGTACTCGACCTGCATCGGCCGGAAGTGCGGCGAGGTCGCGAACAGCACGACGTCGACCGAGTCGATCACGCGCTTGAAGGCGTCGAAACCCGTGAACTTGTGCGCGTCGTCGACCTTGACTCGCGCGGCGATCGAGGCCGTGCCCTTCAGCGAGTTGAGCGCGTTCTCGACGTGGTCGGCGAAGGCGTCGCCGAGCGCGACGAGCTCGGCCTGCGGATCGGCGGCGAGCGCCTGCGCCGCAGCTCCCGTCCCGCGGCCGCCACAGCCGACGAGGCCGACCTTGAGCACGTCGGAGCCGTTGGGATGGAAGCCGATCACGCCCGAAGGCAGCGCGCTCGCGACGGCGCCACTGGCGAGCGCCACGCCTCCGGTGACGAGCAGGTCGCGGCGGGAAGGGACGATCAGGTTCGGGCGCGGGGCGTGGGCCATGGCTGCCAAGGCTTCCTTCAAGGGGGCGGGATCGGGCCGGACGGGTGCAGGATAAGCGCGCGGAAGCCCTGCGTCTCGCGGGTCTCGCGGCGTAGTTCGGCGGTCGAATCGCCACGTTCGAGCGTGACGCGCGCGTGGGCGCCACGCGGCGCCGATCGCTTTTACAACCTGGTGAAATACGGCTTCTTCGACCAGAACC
>JABWBL010000706.1 GCA_013360535.1 Planctomycetaceae bacterium | reverse complement strand
TCGCGCTGCGCGCGCGCGACGGCTCGGAACGCAACGTGAAGATTGGCCAGGACGCGCTGGTCGATCCGACCGTGCGGCACATGCGCGCGCTCGGCGGCGGCGTCGGTTACCTCGCGATCACCGCCTTCAGCCAGGAAACGCCGCACGAGTTCGACGTCGCGATCGAGGAACTGCGGGCGGGCGGGCTGGCGGCGCTCGTGCTCGACCTGCGCGGGAACCTCGGCGGCGTGTTGCGCTCGGCGACGCGCATCGCCAATCGTTTCGTCGAGCACGGCCTGCTCGTGTCGCACGAAGGGCGCAGCGAGGTGCAGCGCTACGAGGCGGAACCGGACGAGGCGACGCTCAAGGGCCTGCCGCTGGTGGTGCTGGTCGACGGCGAGTCGGCGAGCGCGAGCGAAGTGCTCGCGGCGGCGGTGCAAGAGCATCGCGCGGCGGTGCTCGTCGGCAGCCCGACCTACGGCAAGGGTCTCGTGCAGAAGGTCGAGACGTTCGACGGCGGCACACGCGTGGTCAAGCTCGTCAGCGCCTACTACTACACGCCGTCGCACCGCAACCTCGAGCGCACGGTCGAAGGTTCGTGGACGCACGGACTCCTGCCGGACGTGCAGGTCGACACGTCGAAGGCGGAGCTGGAGGCGTTGCGGCAGTTCCTCGCGAGCTACAGCCCGCCGAAGTCGGCGCTGGCGGAGCTCGAGGCTTGGGAGGCGGAAGCGAAGCGCCCGCTGTACCCGCGGCCGCCGCAGGATCCGCAGCTCGAGGCGGCGCTCGCGTTGCTTCGTGGCGAACATCCGTGCGCGACGGTGGCGCGCTGATGGGCGAGCTGGTCCTCGGCATCGAGTCCTCCTGCGACGAGACGGCGGCGGCGGTGGTGCGCGCCGGTCGCGAGGTGCTCTCGTCGGAAGTCGACAGCCAAGTCGCGGAGCACGCGGTGTACGGCGGTGTCGTGCCGGAAGTCGCCGGGCGCTCGCACTTGCGCGCGATCCTGCCGGTGATCGAGCGCTCGCTGAGCGTCGCGGGCGTCGGGCTCGAGGAGCTCGATGCGCTCGCGGTCACGGCGAAACCGGGGCTGATCGGGTCGTTGCTGGTCGGGCTGTCGGCGGCCAAGGCGCTCGCCTACACACGCGGGTTGCCGCTCGTCGCCGTCGATCACATTCAGGCGCACGTGTACGCGGCGAGCATGGAGCTTTCGACGCCGCCGTGGCCGTGTGTCGCGCTCGTGGTGAGCGGCGGCCACACGGCGCTGTACCACGCGCGTTCGCCGCTGGAGATCGAGCGCATCGCGGGCACGCTCGACGACGCCGCGGGTGAAGCCTTCGACAAGGTCGCGCACCTGCTCGGCCTCCCCTATCCCGGCGGGCCGAGCGTGTCGAAGCTCGCCGCGAGCGGAGATCCCAGGCGTTTCGAGTTCCCGCGCTACCGTCCGCGTGTCACTCGCGGCGAGCTCCCGCCGCGCTTCCCGCCGTTCTCGTTCAGCGGCGTCAAGACCGCCGTGCTCTATCAGGTGCGCGGCCAGAACGCGCAAGCGCCGCTGCCCGCGCCCGAAGCGATCCCCGAGCGTCAGCACATCGCGGCGTCGTTCCAGGAGGCCGTCGTCGATGCGCTGGTCGAGCCGACGCTCAAGGCCGCGCTCGAGCTCGACGTGCCGCGTGTGCTCGTCGGCGGCGGCGT
>JABWBL010000705.1 GCA_013360535.1 Planctomycetaceae bacterium | reverse complement strand
AGCCGTCGACGCTGGCGGCGCTTCGCAGAAAAAATTGCTCTGGCACCGTATTCCTCGCGCCGAGGCCGCACTCCTCGCTCCGACGCACCGGTTCGAGGGCGAGCCCTCGCGTGCGGACCGCGTCGAGCTCCGACCCGAATGGGTCCACCCCAGCACTGGCATCGTCGCGGTCACCTACCGTCCGCGCCGGGAGAATCGACGCGGTCTTTGGTGCTCGACGTGGGAGCGCCCGTCAGCGTCAGCGCGAGGCCCATGGCCATCAACCCGATCCCCAACACCCCGATCAGCAGAGCGTGGTCAGCCAGGTAGTCCTGCGTTCTCTCGTCAGTCAACCTCTTCGGCCAAGCGAAACTGAACGCCTGCGACGCCACGATGCTCCCACAACAGAATGTGATGCCGGACAGGATTTGGAACGCGAGCTGCCTGGACTTGTCCATGACGATCCTTGACTAACTTCTCCTGGCTCAAGTTGCATGCGCTACGGAAAGAGTCACACCCGGCTCGCTGACTTCGGCGTCGTCGCAGACTGCGCGAACGGTCGCTCCGTAAGAGGAGAGGAGCACGAACCCGAGGAGTCCAGAGGAACGCTCGCCCAGCTCGATTCGCCAGTCCGCCGCCGCTTGCCTCGCGAATTCATCCGAGCCCGCACACCTCTGCGCGAGGTCCGACAAGAACATCACCAACACGATGTTCCCCAACCAGAACTCGTCGACGGCGAGATGCTTCACGCCGCGCAGGGAGAGCACCCGCCGCTCTCCGCCGACGCTGCGCAAGGCGAGATGAACGGTCTTGCCATCACACAAGACACCTTCGAGGTCTCCATCGTGGTACGGGAAACCGATCACCCGACCGTGCTCGTCGCTCTGAATCTTGGCCATGGCTTTCGACGATTGCCGCATATCGCCCGAGCGTCAACCCTCGCCGTCGTCGTCCGCCTGGTTCACGCGAGCGAACGCCGCGGTTTCGCGCAGGCCTTGGGCGATGGTCGTCGTGGGTTTCCAGTTGGTGAGAGCTTCGAGGCGCGTCGTCGAGACGGGGTCGTGCTGCATTTCCTCGACGCGCGTGGGCAGGACGCCGAAGCGCAGGCGGGCGGGGTCGATGCCGAAGGTGGCGGCGGCGGTCTCGACGAAGAAACGCACGGTCGTGAGCCGGCCCGTCGCGATGTTGAGCGCGCGCTCGGGGATGGGCTCGTGCACGGCGCCGAGGCGCAGCAGGCCGTGGGCGACGTCGCTCACGTAGAGAAAATCGCGCTTCTGGAGGCCGGCGGTGAGCGGGATCTCGCCTTGGGTGCGCGCGGCGGCGAGCAGCGTGGGCACGAGGCGCGTCGAGTGCTCGCCGGGGCCGTAGACGGTGTAGAGGCGCGCGCAGATGGCCTTGAGGCCGCGCTGCACGGAGAGGTCCCGCAGCGCTTCGCTGCCCGCGAGCTTCGAGCGGCCGTAGAGCGTCGTCGGGTTGCACTTCCACGGGTCCGAGAAGTCGCCGGACTGCTCGCCGAACTCGAGCGCGGAGCCCGTATGGACGAGCACCTGCCCGCGCCACTCGCGATCCGGCGCGACGTGCTCCGCGAGCTCGGCCACGAGGTCGCGGTTGAGGCGCAGCGCGAGCGCCTCGTCGCGCTCGCTCGGATCGACGCCGTAGCCCGCGAGGTTGAACACGATCGCTGGGCGCAG
>JABWBL010000704.1 GCA_013360535.1 Planctomycetaceae bacterium | reverse complement strand
GAGCACCGCTCGCCGGTCGCTGCGCGCGACGCCGGCCGGATCGCCGAGGAACAGCACGGGCTCGCGCCCCGCACGCAACTGCAGGCCCTGGTGCTCGCTCGGCAGGAAGCCCGAACCCCACAGGCGCGAATAGAGCGGCTGGTCGCGGTTGGCGTCCTTCGAGACGAGCACGACGAAGGCCGGAAGGTCCGCGTTGAGCGAGCCCAGGCCGTAGCTCAGCCATGCGCCCATCGACGGGCGGCCGGCGACCTGACTGCCCGAGGTGAAGAACGTGATCGCGGGATCGTGGTTGATCGCGTCGGTGTGCACGGCGCGCAGCACGCACAGGTGTCGCGCGACCTGCGACGTGTGGGGGAGCAGCGTGCTGAACTCGAGGCCGGTGTGCGGCTCGCGCACGAAGTCGACGAAGGAGCCCGCGAGCGGCAGGACGGCCTGATTGCCGCTCATGCCCGTCAGGCGCTGGCCGGCGCGCACGCTGTCGGGCAGCGGCTCGCCGTGCAGCTCGCGCAGCTTCGGCTTGGGGTCGAGCGTCTCGAACTGCGAAGGGCCGCCGGCCTGGAACAGGTAGATCACGCGCTTGGCGCGAGCCGGAAGGTGCGCGGTCGGAGCACCGTCCGCACGCAGCAGGTCCGCGAGCGCCAGCGAGCCCAGTCCGAGGCCTGCGCCCCGCAGGAGAGCGCGGCGGTCGAGCGGTCCGAGGCTCATCGCACGTTCCTCGCTTCGTCGCTCGACAGGATCGCGCCGCAAGCGAGCGTCAGGGCGGCAAGCTCCGCATCCTGCGCGCCGCACAGCGCCTCGGCGTCGGCGAGGTTCGTGGCGTAGCGCGCGGTCTCGCTCGCGACGAGCTCGGTCAGCGCTGCCCGTTCTTCCTCGGTCGGCTTGCGCGTCGCGACGAGCCGGAAGGCGCGCTCGACGCGCGCAGGAACGTCGCTCGCCTCGCGTGTGGCGCGCGCCGCCAGAGCTCGCGCGCACTCGACGAACACGGGATCGTTGAGCAGCGTGAGCACCTGCAGCGGCGTGTTCGTGCTGCCGCGGCGCGCGACACACGTCTCGCGTGGACCCGCGTCGAACACGCTCAGGTCGGGGACGGGCACCGTGCGCTTGGTGTAGGTGTAGAGGCTGCGGCGGTGCGCCCCGTCGCCGGTGTCCGGAACGTACTGTCCCGTCTGGCCGGCCTCGTTCCACAGGCCCTCGGGTTGCCACGGCCGCACGGAAGGCCCGCCGAAGCGCTCGACGAGCAATCCCGAGGCGCACAAGGCGCTGTCGCGCTGCATCTCCGCGCTCATCCGCACGCTCGGTCCACGTGAGTGCAGCGCGCCGTCGGGGTCGAGCTTGCGCCGCTCGACGGTCGCGCTCGATTCCTGGCGGAACGTCGCGCTCAGCACGAAACGCCGCAGCATGCGTCGCAGGTCCCAGGCGCCTTCGCCTCCTGCGAGCTCGTGCGCGAGCGTGTCGAACAGCTCGGGGTGCGTGGGGCGAGCTCCCTGAAGGCCGAAATTCTCCGGCGTCTCGAGCATTCCGCGCCCGAAGGCCTGGCGCCAGAGGCGGTCGACGGCGACTCGCGCCGTCAGCGGGTTGCGCGGATCGAAGAGCCAACGCGCGAGGCCGAGGCGATTGCGCGGCAGGCCCGGATCGAAGGCGAGCACCGCCTCGACGGCGCCGGGTGCGACGG
>JABWBL010000703.1 GCA_013360535.1 Planctomycetaceae bacterium | reverse complement strand
CGCAGCTCGCCGAGGCGCGCGCGCAGAAGGCGCAGATCGAGAGCGCGGAACAGCGACTCGTCGACACGCTGCACATCGTTCCCGGCGCGCAGCGCGAAGGCGCGGAATACGCCGTGGCGCAGCGGCGCGTGTCGGTCGGTGACCTCGTGAACGTCGGGGCGCCGCTCTTCGACCTGATCGACCTCGATCCGCTCGAGCTGCGCGTGCGGCTGCCGGAGCGCCATGGCGACGCGATCGCCGTCGGGCAGCGCGTGCGGATCCGCGTCGAGTCGCACGTGGGCGAGTTCGAAGGCAAGGTGGCGCGCGTGAATCCGGCGGTCGACGTGCGCACGCGCACGTTCGAGGTCGAGATCGCGGTGCCCAATCCGGCGCGCGAGCTGCGGCCGGGCTCGTTCGCGACGGCGGAGATCGACACGCGCGTCGAGCCGGACGTGCTGCAGGTCGAGCGTGCGTCGGTGGCGACGTTCGCGGGCGTGCACAAGGTGTTCGTGATCGTCGACGCGGTCGCGCAGGAGCGCGTGATCGAGCTGGGGAGCGAGCGCGAGGGCCGGGTCGAGGTGCTCCGGGGGCTCGACGGCAGCGAGAAACTCGCGCGCCGTCCGCGGGGACTGGTGACCGGGACTCCGGTGCGCGTCGTGGACGGGGGCGGGGAACCTTGAGGTCGGCGCTGAACGTGGCCGCGGCGCTGGGTCTCTGCCTCGCGGCCTGTGCGGTCGACGAGAAGCGTGATGTCGAGCTCTACCGCGGGCCTGTCGAGGCGGGGCTCGGCAGGGCGGAGGAGGAGCCGGGGCCGCTCGCGGGTCGGCTCGATGCGCGTCGTGCGATGGCGCTCGCCAACACGCGCAACGAGCGGCTCTCGATCGACGGCGAGGCGTACCTGCGCGCGCTGGTCGATCGGCGCCGGCAGGCCGCCAGCTGGCTTCCGCGCCTGAATTTCAGTCCGAGCTACGTGCTGCGCGACAGCTCGAGCGGCACGGTCGATGGTTCCGACCTGCTGCTGCAGGCTCCGTACCAGCTCAATCCCAAGGCGCTCGCCGCGCAGGAGCAGCGCGCGCGCTTCGAGGCGCGGCGCAGGCTTGCGAACTTGTACGCGACGCAGGATGCGCTGCTGCTCGACGTGGCGCGCACGCTGTTCACGGTGCTGCAGGCGGAGCGGGCGCGGGCGGTGCTCGAGAATTCGCTCGCGCTGCAGGAAGCGCGTGTGCAGGACGTGCGCGCGCGGAACGACGTCGGTGTCGCGCGGCCGCTCGACGTCGCGCTCAGCGAGTCGAGCCTCGTCGACGCGCGTGTGGCGCTGATCAACACCGAGCGCAACATGCGCACGGGGCGCGCGCTGCTGGGTTTCCTCGTCGCGGCGGAGGTCGGCGCGGTCGAGCTCGACCGCACGCTCGACCTGACCGAAGAAACACGGCCGGTGGAGGAGTTGGTGCGGATCGCGCTGGAGAACCGGCCCGAGCTGCGCGCGACCGCGGCCGACGTCGAAGCCGCGATCCGCGGCATCGAGGTCGCGAAGGCGCAGTGGTGGCCGAGCTTCAACGTCGACCTGCGCGCCTTCCTCTCGCGCACGTCGGTGCCGACCGACCAGGACTGGAGCGCGCTGTTCGGCGTGACCCTGCCGCTGCTCGAGCCCGGTCGCATCCGCGCGGACATCGCGGACGCCTTCAGCCTGCTGCGCGAGG
>JABWBL010000082.1 GCA_013360535.1 Planctomycetaceae bacterium | reverse complement strand
GCCTGACGCGCGACCTGCTGCAGGCGCGCACCAAGCTCGTCGGCGGTGGAGCCGCGCCGGCCGTGGTCGCGCGCTCGGGCGTGACGCTCGACACCCTGCGGCGCCTCGTCGAGGAGGACTCCCACACCCACGGGCCGCTCACGGGCCGTTCGGTCGAGGAATTCCTGGTCGGCGAGCAGTACCTCGGCTTCCGCAACTTCGAGCGCGTCGTCACGCGCGTCGCGACCAGCTTCCAGCAAATCTTCAACGAGAACACGATCCTGCCGGGCACCGAGGGCTCGAACTACCGCATGCTCGTCGAGGCGCTGCTGGCGGCGCCCGAGGACGAGGCCGCGCGCGAGGCGCTGGTGAGCTACGTCGACGACCTCGGGCTGTGGCTGGCGGCGTCGGTGCACGCGCACCGGCGCGCGGCGCTGCGCTACTTCGAGGTGCTGAAGTCGGAGCTGAGCGAGGCCGCGCTCACCAAGCAGAAGTCGATCAGCGGCTTGGGATTCATGGTGCGCGCCGAGCTGTGGACGCGCGCGCAGCAGTACCTCGCCCGCCAGTCGGCGACCCTGGTCGAGGAGCGCCTCGAGGCCTTCGCGCGCGAAGAGGCCAACGCGATCGTCTCCGGCCGCCGCGACGGCGGCTGAGAGGTCGTGAAGAGAGGGCGTGAAGAAATCGATCGTACGACCTCTCAGGTACTTGTTGCGCCGCGCCGCAGGGCGGCGCGGACGGCGAGACCGTGATTTCTTCACGGTCTCTGACCCCTGCCTCTCCAACCTCTCCCCGAGCCTTCCATGAGCGACCGCACCATCGAAGTCCCCGACCCGGATCCCGCCGAGCCCGGGACGCCCGCCCCCGAGTCTCCCTACAAGAACCTGCTCGTGCCGCTGGTCGTCGTGCCGTTCATGGTGGTCGGCGTGCTGGTGCTCGTGTTCGTGTCCTTCGGGGCGATCACGGGCGAGGAGACGAGCATCGAGGAGAACCTCGCCCGCGTCGTCGAGGGCGGCCTCAACGAGCGCAAGCAGGCGGCGATGAGCCTCGTCTCGCAGGCGCTGGAGAACGGCAAGGCGCGCTCGGAAGGCAAGCCCGAGCCGTGGCCGGTGGGGCCCGACTTCAAGGAGCGGCTGGCGCGCGCCTGGGAGGAGGTCTCCAAGGACGAGGAGCCGACGCACCGCGGGCTCGCGATCGCGCAGCTCTCCGCGCTCTACGGCGATCCGGCGGCCTTCGAGCGCCTGTCGGTGTTCCTCGACGCGACCGCGGACCAGGACAAGGACGGCCAGCTGCGCATCTCGGCCCTGATGGCGATCTCGTGGCTGCAGGACGAGCGCGCGGCGGCCCGGGTGATCCCGTTCCTGCGGCACGAGGAGAGCTTCCTGCGCCAGGCGGCGGCGGCGGTGCTCCAGAACCAGCCCTCGGAGGCCTCGAAGGAGGCGCTCGCGGGCCTGATCGACGACCCCTCGCTCGAGCTGCGCGGCCAGGCGGCGATCTCGCTCTCGCATCTGGGCGACGCGCGCGGAGCGGCCGTCTTGCGCGAGCTGGTCGATCCGCAGAGCTACGCGGCGGTGCGGGCCCAGAATCCGGCCAAGTTCGCCTCGGACCGACTGGTCGAGACGACCCGCTTGCACGCCGTGGCCGGTCTGGGACGCCTGCGGCGCCCCGAGGACCGTCCCCTGCTCGAGGAAGTCGCCAAGTCCGACGCGAGCCCCCAGGTGCGCGAGGCGGCGATGCGGGCTCTTCAGTCGCCCTGAGCGCTTCGGATCCGTCGGGAGTGCGTAGGCGTTCCGCGGGTTTTCGGCCCGCGCGAGGGCTTGCCTTCCGGCCCACAACTCCCCATCCTCTCGGTCTCTCTATCCAGCGTGGTTCCGACTGCGCCGAGCCCCTCCACGGGAAGGGCAACGCGCCGGGCCGCCCCGGACCCCCGTCCGCGCCTCTTTAGAACCAGCCCCAGAGCCAACGACGTGGCCGACGACAAGTCCTCGACCCCCAGTCAGCCTGACTTCCAGCCTCCCCCGCTGCGCACCGCTCCGTTGCGCGGCGACATCTCCCGGCGCGGGTTCTTCTCCACGCTCGGGCTCGGATGGGCGGCCTTCGCCGCCGCCGGCGCCGCCGGTGGTGGTGCGATGCTGCGTTTCCTGATGCCCAACGTGCTCTACGAGCCGCCGCAGGAGTTCAAGGCCGGTTTCCCCACGGAGTTCGCCGTCGGCGCCGTCGACGAGCGCTTCAAGGCCGCCTACGGCGTGTGGATCGTGCGCGAGCCGGCGGGCTTCTATGCGCTCTCCACGGTCTGCACGCACCTGGGTTGCACGCCCAACTGGCTGCAGTCCGACGAGAAGTTCAAGTGCCCGTGCCACGGCTCGGGCTTCGTGCGTTCCGGCGTCAACGTCGAGGGTCCCGCCCCGCGTCCGCTCGAGCGCTACAAGATCGCGCTGGCCGAGGACGGCCAGATCCTGATCGACAAGAACACGAAGTTCCAGGAGGAGAAGGGCCAGTGGACGCTCGACGGCGCCTACCTGCCCTACGCGTGATGCGCGCCTAGAGCCGCGCCCCACGTTTCCTGCCCCACGGCCCTCCCCGCCCCGCAACTGCCCGGTCCCCTCGTCCCAGCATGACCAAGCTCTTCAAGTACGTCCGCGAGTCGCAGATCTGGAAGTCGGTGTTCCGGCACGGCTACCCGGACACGCCGCGCAACCGCACGCTGGCGGTGCTGTCGAACGTCTTCCTGCACCTGCACCCGGTCAAGGTGCGGCGCAGCGGCATCCGGCTCAGCTACACCTGGTGCATGGGGGGACTGACGTTCTTCCTGTTCCTGATCCTGACGCTGACCGGCCTGCTCCTGATGTTCTATTACCGCCCGACGGCGGACAAGGCGTACGAGGACATCTTCGCGCTGCGTGAGCACGTGCCGATCGGCGTGATGCGCGAGATGCACCGCTGGGGCGCGCACCTGATGGTGATCAGCGTGTGGCTGCACATGTACCGCGTGTTCCTGACCGGCTCGTACAAGCCGCCGCGCGAGTTCAACTGGAACGTCGGCGTGATCCTGCTGGTCCTGACGCTGCTGCTCTCCTTCACGGGCTACCTGCTGCCCTGGGACCAGCTGGCGGTGTGGGCCATCACGGTCGGCACGAACATGGCGCGCGCGACCCCGTTCCTCGGCCACGAAGGCCCGGGTGCGGCGCTCGTCAGCTTCGGCGGCATCGACTTCATCCACGCCGGTGACGACGTGCGCTTCGGCCTGCTCGCGGGACGTTTCGTCGGCGAGGGCGCGCTGCTGCGCTTCTACGTGCTGCACTGCGTCGGCTTCCCGCTGATCGCGGCGACGCTGATGGCCGTGCACTTCTGGCGCGTCCGCAAGGACGGCGGCATCTCGGGTCCCCTCTAAGGAAGCCAAGCGATGCACCTCGCTCTTGCGACGATCCTCGGCGGTGGCGGCGGGCCGGTCAACGACGGCCCGGTCGCCGCCGCGATCAAGAACTTCTCGAACTGGCTCACCGAGCCGACGCGCTACAGCGTTGCCAGCATCCTCGCGGTCGCCGGCATCCTGTACTTCCGCAAGTTCTTCGCGAAGGTCTCGGTCATCACGATCTTCTTCGTGCTGTCGACCGCGTACTTCGTGTTCGCGTTCCAGGACCCCAACTTCAACGCGATCATCACGAAGCCGGACAACGTGCCGATCGTGATCCTGTTCGCGACGGTGATCTTCTTCACGTGGCTGTCGCTGCGGCGCGCCGTCATCAACGACGAGCGCACCAAGCGCGGCGAGCCGACGCTGGAGGGCGAGCTCTCCAAGCAGAAGGTGTTCACGTGGCCGGACCTCGTCTACTCCGAGCTGATCTGCCTCGTGCTGTTCACGGCGGCGATGCTCGTGTGGTCGATCCTGATCACGGCGCCGATCGAGGAACCGGCCGCGACGGCGCGCACGCCCAACCCGTCCAAGGCGCCGTGGTACTTCCTCGGCCTGCAGGAACTGCTCGTGTACTTCGACCCCTGGCTCGCGGGTGTCGTGCTGCCGAGCTTCATCGTGGTCGGCCTGTGCGCGATCCCGTACCTCGACACCAACCCCAAGGGCAACGGCTACTACACCTTCGAGGAGCGCCCGTTCGCGATCTCGTTCTTCTGGGTGGGCTTCCTGCTCTTCTGGGTCTCGTTCGTGATCCTCGGAACGTTCCTCCGCGGGCCGAACTGGTCGTTCTTCGGGCCGTTCGAGTACTGGGACCTGCACAAGCTCGAGCCGATGGTCAACGTCGACCTCTCGACTTACTTCTGGGTTGGCCTACTCGACAAGCCGCGGCCGGACAACGCACTCCTCCGTGAGGCGCCGGGCATCGTGCTGCTCGTGGGCTACTTCCTTGTCCTGCCGCCGCTGCTCGGCAAGACCGTGATGAAGAAGATGGTGACGGACCTCGGCATGATCCGCTTCAACGTCTTCATGCACCTGTTCCTGTGGTTCGCGCTGATCCCCGTGAAGATGGGCCTGCGCTGGACCGTGAACCTGAAGTACTTCATCGGGATGCCCGAGTACTTCTTCAACGTCTGACGCCTCGCACCTTCCGGACTACCCAACCCTTCCGGATCACCCAACCATGGCGGACCGTGGCGATACCCACTACAGCGTTCCTGCGCTGAACAAGTGGTTCCTGTTCTCGAGCGTCGCGATCCTCGTCGCGACCGGCTGGATGCTGATCGACGACTGGCAGCGCCCGTGGAAGGCCTACCAGCTCGAGTTCCGCGAGATCGAGACCGCGAAGGTCCGCGCGAAGGAGGCGGAACTGACGGCCTCCGGCGCGCTGGCCCGCGAGAGCGAGCTCAGCGCGCAGGTGCAGGCGGCCAGCGAGCGCGTCACGGCGAACCAGGCGAAGATCGCCGAGGTCAGCGAGCGGCTGCGCCTCGCCAAGGGCGAGCTGTGGAACGCGATCGAGGCCGCGAAGAAGGCGAAGAGCGCCTACAACTGGGACCGTTACGTGATCGAGGAGGAGCGCCTGCACAAGGGTGACCTCACGCTCGGTCAGGACAAGCTCGACGTCTCCGAGGCGGCGATGAACGTCACCGCCGGCATCCAGCAGGAACTGGAAGGCAAAAAGGCGGAGATCGAGCTCGAGCTGTCGGCGCTGACGCGCGACCTCGACGTCGCGCGCAAGTCGCTCTCGGCGGGCACGCGCGATCTCGATCAGGTGCGCAAGCGCCTGTCGCAGCTCGACCCGAGCGCGATGACCGGCCCCGAGAAGCTCGCCGATGTCGTGCGCGACGCGCCGGGCCTCGACTTCGTGAAGCCCAACCTCAAGGTCAACAAGGTCGTCCTCGACAAGCTGACCTTCGAGCTCAACTTCACGAAGAAGAAGCGCATCGACATGTGCCAGACATGTCACCTCGGCATCGAGCGCTCGGGCTTCGAGGCCGAGGCACAGCCGTTCGCGTCGCACCCGCGGCTCGACCTGTTCCTCAGCTCGAAGTCCCCGCACCCGACGACCGATTTCGGCTGCACGATCTGCCACCGCGGGTCGGGCGAGGCGCTCGACTTCGTGCGCGCCGACCACCGTCCGACCGACAAGGGCGAGCAGGCGCAGTGGGAGCAGGACTACCACTGGCACAAGCAGCACCACTGGGACTACCCGATGCTCGCCAGCGAGTTCACGGAAGCCTCGTGCGTGCAGTGCCACAAGACCTCGATGGACCTGATCGCCGACGACGCTCCGGTCGTCGCCAAGGGTTACCAGCTCGTCGAGCAATACGGCTGCTACTCCTGCCACAAGATCGACTGGTTCCCGACCAAGCGCCGCACCGGCCCGACGCTCGCGAACCTGCAGTCCAAGCTCAGCCCGGAATTCATCACGTCCTGGATCACCAACCCCAAGGACTTCCGGCCGACGACCTGGATGCCCCAGTTCTTCCACCTGGAGAACTATGCGCCGGGCGAGACGATCGTGAAGAGCAAGTACGGCGAGGGCCGCAACATCGAGGGGCGCGAGTGGGACGACGCCGCGATCTCGGCCGTCACCGCGTTCCTGATCGACCGCGCGCCCAAGCAGGCGATCCCGGCGATGCCCGTGGAGGGTGACGCGCACCGCGGCCGCGAGACGATGCGGCTCGTCGGCTGCTTCGCGTGCCACAACATGGCGCCCTTCGGCGAGGAGCCGGTGGCGATGGATCCGGCGCTCGAGCGCCGCGGCACGAACGAGCACGGCCCGAACCTGCGCGGCGTCGCGACCAAGCTCACGCCCGAGTGGCTCTTCCAGTGGATCAAGGATCCGACCCAGTACTGGCCCGACACGCGCATGCCCAACCTGCGCCTCTCGGATCAGGAAGCGGCCGACATCACCGCGTACATCATGGAGGACCCCGACGGGTACTTCCGCGACGTGCCCGAGGGCTGGTCGCCCAAGCGCATCGACATGCCGGAGCAGCAGCTGCGCGAGGTGCTCGGCGAGCAGGCGCGCTGGTTCTTCTCGCGCGACGGTCGTGCGGCGATCGAGGAGCGGCTGGAGAAGGGGCCCTGGAGCGACACGCAGAAGCTGCTCGTCGACGTCGGCGAGAAGCTCGTCGGCAGCTACGGCTGCTTCAGCTGCCACGAGATCCCCGGGATGCTCGACATGATGCCGATCGGCACCGAGCTCTCGAACTGGGGCTCGAAGACGGTCGACAAGCTGGCCTTCAACTTCGCGGTGCAGGAATTCGGGCTCGACCCGAACTACCGCGAGGGCTGGCTGATGCAGAAGCTCCACGCGCCGCGCTCCTTCGACACCAAGAAGGTGCTCAACCCGACCGAGCGCCTGCGCATGCCGTACTTCGCCTTCTCCGACGAGCAGGTGAAGTCGATCACGACCTTCGTGATCGGCCTCGTCGACGACGAAGTGCAGCTCGCGAAGATGAAGCCGACGCCGGACCTCGCGGCGATGGACGCCGGCATGCGCTCGGTGCGCCAGCAGAACTGCGCGGCCTGCCACATGATCGATCCCGGCACGGTGACCTTCACCGACGAGAACGGCGTGTCGCGCACGGTGGCGGCGGAGCTGATGCCGCTCTCCGAGGACCAGAAGGTGCCCTCGCCGCACGATCTCGCGGCGCTCAAGCGCGACGCCGAGAAGTACGAGGCGACCGAGGTCGGCCTGCGTGTCCTGCGGCCCGAGCCCGACGTGGCGAAGGGCGTGGGCGACAAGCTCTTCGTGCCCCTCGCCAAGATCACCGCGATGGGTGCGCCGCACGGCGGCGACATGATCCGCACCGTGACCGACTACTACTTCAACGGCCTCGAGCTGCTCGACCCGACGAAGGAAGGCGACGAGGCCTACAGCTACGTCAGCGGCGGCAGCGGTGACGAGTGGGGCGTGTACGACGCCGACGGCAAGCTGCGCGACCACTCCGGCGAGCCCTACGACAAGGTCCGCTGGACGTTCGCTCCGCCGGTGCTGTGGAACGAAGGGGGCAAGGTTCAGCGCAACTGGTTCTTCGGGTTCCTGCACGACGTGCAGCCGATCCGCCACCAAGTGCGCGTGCGCATGCCGTCCTTCAGCTTCGACGCGGGCGAGGCCGAGGCGATCGCCGACTACTTCGCACACAAGTCGAACAAGGAGTGGCCGTCGCTCTACGCCCGCTCGCTGCGGCTCGACCGCAAGGCCGAGGCCGCCACGCTGGCCGGCGAGATGCGCATGAGCCCGGTCAACCTGAGCGAGATCGAGGCCGGGGTGGCGATGGCGACCCGCGCCAACTTCTCCAAGGTCCTCGCGTACGGGGACGGGCAAGGGTTCCAGATGAACGGCCCCGTCAATCCGGCCTACGAAGCGACCCAGCTGCGTACCAAGGCCTTCCTCGACCAGCGCAAGTCCATGCTCTCCAACCACTTGGAGCTGGGCGAGGCGGTCGCGGTCAAGGGCGTCAACTGCTTCCAGTGCCACTACCGGCTCGGCACGCCGCCCCCGGCGGACCCGATCGCCTGGGCGCCCGACCTCGACGGGGTGCGCGAGCGCCTGCGCGAGGACTGGGTCCACGACTGGATCGTCAACCCGACGACTGTTTACCCGGGCACCGCGATGCCGATCAACTTTGCATCCACGCCGCCCAGCTTCCAGGAGCAATACCCCGGATCGTCCAACAAGGACCAGATCCAGGTCGTTCTGGAGTGGCTCTACAACTTCGACCGTATTTACATGGGGAAAGCGGGCCAATAACACCTTTGGCCTGACCTCCCCAAGACACCACCCGAGCCTTCATGAAGCACGTCACCCTGTTCTCGATCGTCGCCGGTGCGGCCCTCGCCACCGCCTTCACCCTCCCCAAGGAACCCGCCCTCGCCACGCTGACGGGCTCAGTCATGCTCGCCGACGCGGGCAAGGTCGTCTTCGACGGTGAGAAGCCCGAGATGAAGCCGCTGGTGATCGACCCGGCCAAGTCGGAAGGCTGCGGCACGGTCGACACGCAGGACCAGAGCCTGATCCTGTCCAAGGAAGGCGGCATCGCCAACGTCGTCGTGACCGTCGAGGTCGCCGGCAAGGAAGTCAAGGCGCCCGAGAAGCCGGTGCTGCTCGACCAGAAGACCTGCCGCTTCGAGCCGCACGTCATGATCGTCCCGGTCGGCACGACGGTCGAGTACAAGAACTCCGACTCGATCTCCCACAACGTCCACACCTACCCGGCGAAGAACGACCAGCTGAACAAGATGGTCCCCGTCGGCGGCGTCGAGACCCAGAAGCTCGACAAGGAAGACCGCATCGAGATCAAGTGCGACATCCACCCCTGGATGAACTCGTACCTGATCGTCGCCAACACGAACTACTACGCCGTCACCGGCGCCGATGGCTCGTTCAAGATCGAAGGCCTGCCGGCCGGTGAGCACAAGGCCAAGTTCTGGCACGAGAAGCTCGGCAAGGCCGAAGCGACGATCAAGGTCGACGCCGAAGGCAAGGTCGCCCCGGTCGAGGTCAAGATGACCCTCGAGAAGAAGGGCGGCGGCCGCAAGCGCTAGTCGCCTGCGAGCTTGGCTCCAACGTCAGGGCGTCCGGCACCGCGCCGGGCGCCCTGACGGCTTTCCAGCGCTCTCCCCAAAAGCGCCACGAAACGGGAAGGACCGCAGCGGGGGAGCGTCGGAATCCGCGGAGGAATTCCCATGCACCACCCGCTCACGTTGCCCGTCATCGCCAGCGCCTGCCTCCTGTCGAACTTCCTGTGCCAGGACCCGCCCAAGCCGGCGCCGGAGCCTGCGGCCGTGAAGTCGGTCGTCACGGGCACGATTCGCCTCGCGCAGGCGGATCGGGCGGCCGTCAAGCAGCTCGAGATCGGTGCCGAGGCCGCCAAGGGCTGCGGCGAGGTCGACAAGCGCGATCCGAACCTGCAATTCGACGAGAAGGGCGGGCTCGCCCACGCGGTCGTGGTCGTGAACCTGAAGGGGCTCGAGGTCAAGCCGCTCGAGAAGCCGTTCCAGGTGGACCAGCGCTCCTGCCGCTTCGAGCCCTACGTCACGGTGGTGCCCACGGGGTCGACGGTGGAGTTCCTCAACTCCGACAAGGTCAACCACAACGTCAGCCTGAGCGCGACGCGCAACGAGGCCATGAACCCGACGCTCACGCCGGGCACGAGCAAGGCCGCCAAGTTCGAGAAGGCGGAACGCATGCAGGTGACCTGCAGCACGCACACGTGGATGCGCTCCTGGGTGGTGGTCACCGACAGCAACTTCTACGCGGTCAGCGGTCCGGATGGCTCGTTCCGGATCGAGGGGCTGCCGCCGGGCGAGCACAAGCTCGAGGTGTGGTACCCGGAGGCGAAGAAGCTGGAGGCGACGGTCAAGATCGACGCGGAGGGCAGGGCTGCGCCGGTGGAGCTCGAGGTCGCGCTGGCGGGCAAGGGCCGCGGGCGCGGGAAGTAGCTCGCTCAGGCCTCGCGGCGGTGCGGCCAGTCGTGCAGCAGGCGGCCGACGGAGCGCAGGCAGGTGTCATCGAGCTGGGCGGT
>JABWBL010000702.1 GCA_013360535.1 Planctomycetaceae bacterium | reverse complement strand
GGCGAGCGCGCCCGCCGAGCCGTAGCGCCGGGTCGCGTCCTTCGAGAGCGCCTTGGCGACGATCGTCTCGAGGTCGCCGCGCAGCGCGCGCCGGATCGTGCTCAGCCGCGGCGGTTCGTCCTCGAGCACACGCCGCGAGACTTCGTGCAACGGCGCGCCGTCGACCTCGATCGGCAGGCGACCGGCGAGGAGCTCGTACAGAACGACACCCAGCGAATAGACGTCCGCGCGCGTGTCGAGCTCGTCCGCTCGCGCCGCGAACTGCTCGGGGCTCATGTACGCCGGCGTGCCGAGCACCTGTCCGGTGCGCGTGCGTTGCGCACGCTCGTCGTCGCTGGCGAGCGCACGCGCGATGCCGAAGTCGATCACGCGCAACCTTCCGTCGCGGTCGACGAGCAGGTTGCCGGGCTTGACGTCGCGGTGCACGACGCGGTGCTCGTGCGCGTGCTGCAGCGCATCGCAGGCCTGCAGGAAGAGCCGCAGCGTCTCGTTCACGGCGAGCGAGCGCGACGAAGCGAACTCGGTGATCGGCTGTGCGCCGTCGACGAGCTCGAGCACGCAGTAGGGGACACGCAGTGGCCCCTGGGAGTGCACGCCGGCCGAGAAGACCTGCGCGATGCCCGGATGGCGCAGGCGCGCGAGCAGTTCGGTCTCGACCTCGAAGCGCCGCAGCGCCGCCTCCTCGAAGCGGCTGCCGCGCAGGATCTTCACCGCGACGTCGCGCGAGGGATGGGTCTGCTGCCCGCGGTACACGGAGCCCATGCCGCCGGAGCCGAGCAGCTCGACGAGCCTGCAGTCTCCGACCACCGTGCCGACCCAACGTTCGTCGGCGTTGGCGAGCAGCGCGACGAGCCCGCCGCGGTTGCGCCCGCTGTCGGCGTCGTCGAACAGCGCCAGCGGCGCCTGCGACTCGCCTAGCAGCGCCTCGAGTTCCGCCCGCAGCTCCCGATCGCTTCCACACGAACGCCCGAGAAACTCCGCCCGTTCCGCGGGTTCCAGTTCGCTCGCCTGCGCGAACAGTCGCGTCAGGAGCTCGTGCCGCTCGCTCGCCGAGCTCACTTCTCGTCCCGTGCCTCGCCCGGCCGCAGCTCGCGCTTGAGCCACGCGCGCGCGAACTGCCAGTCCGTCTTGACCGTCGTCGTCCCCAGCCCGAGCACGTGCGCGACCTCCTCGACGCTCAGGCCGCCGAACACGCGCAGCTCGACGATGCGCGCCTGCCGCTCGCTGAGCCCCGAGAGCTTCTCGAGCGCGCGCTCGAGACTCTCGATCTCGACCTGCTGCGACTCCACCGCCTCGAGGACGCGCTCGAGCGTCGCCCGCCGCCACTCGCCGCCGCGCTTGTCGGCGTTGCGTGCGCGCACGTAGTCGACGAGCACCTGCCGCATCGCCGTCGCGGCGATCGCGAGGAAGTGCTCACGATCCCGGATCTCGTCCGAACCCGATCCCTGCAACTTCAGGTAGACCTCGTGCACGAGCGCGGTCGGCTGCAGCGTCCGCGCCGGCGAATTCGCGCCCAGGTGCCGCCCGGCGAGCGCGCGCAGTTCCTCGTACAGGCCCGCGAGCACCTCGTCGCGGGCGGACTCGTCGCCGCCCCGCCAGCGGGCGAAAGCGTGCGTGACTCGTGCGGGGCGCTCCATCGGGGGCGCCCCATCCTACGGCGGGAACGCCGCGGCGCCCGGAGG
>JABWBL010000081.1 GCA_013360535.1 Planctomycetaceae bacterium | reverse complement strand
TCGCCGCGCCGTCCGCGCGCAGCACGAACAGATGCGGCCGCACGCTGCCGACGCGCTCCCAGCCGAGCTCGAGGAAGATGTGCGCCGAGCGCCGGTTGGGCAGCCCGAACGCGAGCGCCCACCCGCGCCTCCGCGCCTCGTCCATCGCCGCACGATCGAGCCGGCTGAAGAACCCGCGCTTGCGCCACTCGGGGCGCGTCATCACGTCGCCGGTCTCGCCCGCAAACGCCCGCGTGAGCTCGTCACCACCGACCAACGCAATCCGTGGCGAGCACGCGTACCCGGAGATCGCCAGCCCGTCCGGCTCGCGCGCCACGAGGCTCACCGACTCCCCCGCCGGGCTCGAGTCGTACCTCCAGCGCAACCCACCGGCGGGCAGCGGCTTCTTGAAGCAGGCCGCATACAACCGCGCCTGCTCCTCACGCTCCGAGCTCGTGCAGAGCAGCACCCGGATCTGCTCGTCCTTCGTCTCCGCCGGCTGCGCCATCGCTGCGCCCGATCATCGGCCTTCCGCCCCACCTCTGCCAGCCCCGAGCGCGACCCGCGCGTGAGCTCGCTTCGCTCTTCGCGCGGTTGCCATTGTCGAGCTTCTCGGAGACCACGCCGGGAGCGTTGCGAACCGGCCTCGCGTAGGCGATCAGCGCCGGTTCTTCATCTTCCGCTCGGCGATCGCTGCAGCCGCGGCCAGTTCCTCTTCGTTGGGCAGCCGCACGCGAACTCCGTTCTCGTATACCCCGGTCCGGAGGTAGGACTCGCTCCCGTAGCTCTGTTCGAAGAGGAGCTCACCCTCCTCGTCGTAGTACACCCAAAGGCCTTCGCGTTCGCCGGAGAGGTTGGTCGAGCCTGTCTTCACGAGCGCGATCTGTCCGTTGCCGTGAAAGACCTCCCGGTACCTCCCGCACGCCCCACCCAGCACCAAGGTGCCGAGCACGAAAGCGCGGAAGGCGATGCTCGGCATCGAGTCAGCCCGCCTTGACCTCGTCCTCGGTCGTCATCAGCGACGTGCCGTTGGACTTGAGGTGGCTCATGGCGGACTTGGGCGGCGGCACGAGGCCGAGGGCGCGGCCGAGGCGCTTCTTGCCGAAGTGCGGATTCTCGAGGTAGTAGAGCGTGCGCTCGAAGAAGCGGCGGGCGCGCTGGCCGTAGCCGTAGTACCAGCGCTCGTAGGAGCGCACCATGTTCTTGCGCAGCTCCTCGAGCTCGACCTGGTTGAAGTGCTCGTGCACGTAGGCCGAGCGGTTCGAGGAGACGTAGTTCTCGCGCAGGTCGTTGACGTCGATGCTGGCCTGGTAGTTGTCCCAGCTCTCGGTGCCGATCAGCGGGTTGAACACGCTGACACGCACGAGGTCGGGGCCGGCGAGGCGCAGGACCTTCTCGGTCTCCTGGATGTCCTCGGGCGTCTCGCCCGGGCTGCCGACGATCAGGTAGACCTTGGCCCAGATGCCGGCGCGGCGCGTCATGCGCGCGGCCTCGACGATCTGCTCGGGCGTCAGGTCCTTCTTGAGCACGTCGAGCATCTTCTGCGAGCCGGATTCCCAGCCGTAGTAGATGCGGCGGCAGCCCGCGCGGTGCATGTGCTTGAGCAGCGGGTAGTCGACGCAGTCGGCGCGCGTGTTCGCGATCCACTCGAACTTCAGGCCGCGGCGCAGGATCTCGTCGCACATCTCGTGGATGCGCTTGCGGCGGAGCGTGAGGATCTCGTCGACGAACAGCACGACGCCGGGGTTGTAGGTCTTCACGACGTGCTCGAGCTCGTCGACGATCATCTGCGTCGAGCGCACGCGGAAGCCGCGGCCGGTCAGCTCCTTCTGGCAGAAGATGCACTTGAAAGGGCAGCCGCGCGTGGTGAACACGTAGGCGAGCTTCTCGGGGTTGAGCTTGAAGTAGCTCTCCATCGGAAGCAGGTGGCGCGCGGGCAGCGGCAGCTCGTCGAGCTTCTTGATCAGCGGCGGCGCGGCGTTGTCGACCCAGATCTGGCGGTCGCGCACGCCCGCGAGGCCGGCGACCTCGCCCATGGCCCTGTCGTCGTTGCCCTCGAAGGCCTTCAGGAACTGCGGGAGCGTCTCCTCGGCCTCGCCCTTGAGCACGAAATCGAAGTGGCCGCTGTCGAGGAAGATGCCCTGGTCGACCGAGGCGTGCGGCCCGCCCATGATCGTGACCTTGCCCTTCTCCTTGGCGTACTTGGCCCAGGCGATCGCGCGGCGGATGTTCGGCGTCAGCGCGCTGAAGCCGATGATGTCGTTCTGCTCGATCGCCGCGCGCATCTCCTGGTCGTTGACGATGCGCTCGTCGACCAGCTGGACCGGCAGCTTCTCCTTCTCGAGGCACGCCCCGAGGTAGGTGAGCCCGAGGATCATCGCCAGGGGGTCTTCCTGGACGTGGGGCTTGACGTAGGTGAGCAGCGTCTTGCGCATCGCGGTGTGGCTCTGGAGGGGCTCGAAGCGTCGCTCATCGGCCGGGAGCGCGTCCCGGCGCGAGGATCGTGCGGAAATGTACCGTGAACTGGAGGGTTTGGCCACGGGCCACAGGCCGGAGGCGAGCGCGCCGGGACGCGGTCGGGAAGCCTGTTCCGGGGCAGCACGAACCCGTGGGGCCCGGAGCCCGCTCCCAAACCGTCCTAGGCGCCCGCCTTGGCCGCAGCCGCGCGCGCGAAGTCGTACTCCTCGAGGAACTCGTCCGCGAGGCGCCGGATCTGAAAACGTTCGACAAGACGAAGCCGACCCGCCTCCCCCATCCGGGCGGCCAACTTGGGATCTTCGAGCAACCCGACGATCGCACCGGCCAAGGCTTCCGTGTCGAAGGGGTTCACGACACGGCCCGTCTCGCCGTCGAGCACGACCTCCGGGCTGCCGCCGAAGGCCGTGGCGACGACCGGGCGCGAGTGCTCCATCGCTTCGAGGTTCACGAGGCCGAAGGTGTCGAAGCAGATCGAGGGCGTCACGAAGACGTCGGTCGCGGCGTAGGCGCAGGCGAGCTCGTCGCCGTCGAGCCAGCCGACCGGCGCGATGCGCTCGGCCACACCCAGGTCGAGCGCGGCGGTCGCGAACTCGCGGTCGTACACGTCGCGGTGCCCCATCACCATCAGGCGCACCTCGGGAAAGCGCTTGGCGACGAGCGCCAGCGCGCGGAAGAGCTGCAGCACGCCCTTTTGCTCGTGCAGGCGTCCCGCGATCGCGAGCAGCTTGGCCTGTTCGAGGTGGTGCTTCCTGCGGAAGGCCGCGACGTCCTCGGAGGCCGGCAACGACGGGTGCAGCGCCACGGCGTTGTGGACCACGCGGTCGACACGCAGCCCGTTGGAGCGCATCGCGGTCGCGAGCTCCTCCGAGACGGCCGTCACGCGGTGCACGTCGCGCTCGAGCCGTCGCCGGATCGCGGCGTTGCGGCCGGGACGGTAGCGGAAGCGCTGGCACGGCACGCACTTCTGCCAGTGCGCGCTGTAGTCGCGCAGCGCGCCCTTGTGCTCCTCGCCGCCGTGGAAGCAGGTCAGCTTCTGGTAGCAGAACGTCATCACGTCGTGCGCGGTGAACACGACGCCCGCGCCGGCGCGCCGGGCCGCGGCGAGCGCCTCGTAGGAGAGGTGCGTGTGCACGAGATGGCTGTGCACGATGTCGGGCTTCCAGTCGGCGACGATGCGCGCGAAGGAGCTGCGCACACGCGGGTTGTCGAGGCTCACCCACGCACGCCAGCGCGGGTCGTAGCTCGACAGCAGCCGGAAGACGTGCATGCCTTCGATCTCGGTCTCGCCCGCCAGCTTCGGATCCTGCACGGCGGTGACGAGCGCCGTCTCGTGGCCGAGCTCGCGCAGGCGCGCTCCATGCTGGTACATCTGGCGGATCGACGAGCCGATGCGCGGGTCGGACAGGTCGTTCAGGAACAGCACCTTCATGCTCAGGTGCTCCATTCCGTCGCGTGGCGGTTGTTGCGCAGCCAGAACGCGATGTACGTGAAGTGCACGAGCGACCACGACAGGTAGATCGCCTGCCCCCACACCGGGCCTTCTTCGGGCCACAGCATGGTGATGTAGACGTTGATCGGGATCGTGACGATCGCGCCGATCAGCGCGAGCGTCAGGTTGGCCTTCATCTTGTTCGTCAGGATGTAGAACGGATCGAGCGCGATGCCGAAGCCCGTCGGGATCATGCCGATGGCGAGGATCCAGCAGCAGCGGAACACGGGCACGGTGTAGTCGGCCGGGTAGAAGCGCGCGATCATCGGCCGCGCGATCACGAGCCCCAGCCCGATCGCCACCGCGATCGCAGCGCCGCCGATCAGGCTCGCGCGCCAGTAGAGCTTGCGGAAGCCGGGAAAGTCGTTGTGGCCACGCTTCTCGGCGAGCGCGGGCAGCACGTTGCGCGACACGCCCTGCATGGCGATCGTCGCGAGGCCCATGATCTTCTGCGCGATGTTGAAGTAGGCGACCCACGCGAAGCTCGCGAAGTCCGAGAGCAGCAGGCGCGGGAGCACGTTGATGAAGATCGTCGTCGCGTTCTTGAGCAGTCCCAGCCGCAGGCCCAGGCGCAGGCCCTTTTGCAGCGGAATCGACGGCACCATGCGCCAGATCTCGCGCCACGAGGGCAGCCACGCTCCGCCGTCCTCGCGCGCGTTGCGGTACATGTTGAGCGCGAGGTAGGCGGCGCAGGCGCGGCTCGCGATCTCGCCCAGCACGGCGCCTGCGGGCGAGTTGAAGATCACGACGCCGCCGAGCGTCAGGAACAGGCGGATGAACTCGTGCGCGGCGTCGAGCTGCGCCAGCGGCGTCATGCGGCGCGTCGCGTGGAAGGCGACCTGCGCGACCGCCCGCGGCGTGTCGATCAGGATCCACCACGTCAGCCACCAGGCCCACACGCCCAGGCTGCGCGCCTCTTCGGGCGGCAGGTCGTCGCCGTAGATCGCCTCGCACAGGTACGGCAGCGCGAAGAAGCCGACGCCGATCATGAGCGCGCCGGTGACGAGGTAGGTCTTGACGAGGAACGCGAGCCACGCGCTCACCTTCTCGTGCAGCCCGCGTGCGTTGGCGGCGGCGAGCTGGCTGACGGTCGCCTGCACGACACCGACGTTGACGAGGTTGAAGAGCAGCGCCTGCAGCGTCACGGCCATGACGAACAGGCCCTGCCCGTGCGCGCCGAGCGCAAACGCGAGCACGGCCGAGGCCGCAAAACCGCTCGCTTGCGTGAGGAAGCCGCTCGCCTGAAGCGTCAGCGTGTCCTTGACGAACTTGGTCTTGATCGCGCGGAGGATGCGGTTCTTCATCGCACTTGCCTCCGCCGCAGGACCTCGTCATAGAGCGCGAGCACGACGCGCGCGTTCTCGTGCCACGTCGTGCGGCCCGCGTGTCTGGCGCCCTCGGCGCCAAGCTGCTGGCGCAGCTTGTCGTCGTCGAGGATGCGGGCGAGCGCCGTCTCTACGGCCTGCGCGTTCGGCTCGACGAGGAAACCGGTGCGCCCATCGACGAGCGCGTCCTCCGCGCCACAACCGAGCGTGCCGATGCACGGGATGCCAGCGGCGGAGGCCTCGAGGTAGACGATGCCGAAGCCCTCGAAACCGCCGTCCTTCGCGAGCACCGGCACGTGCAGGAAGAGCTGCGCGCGCTGCAGCAGGTCGACCTTCTCCGCTTCGGTGACGTTGCCGAGGAAGTGCACACGCGACGCGAGGCCAGCGCGCTCGACGAGCGCCTTGAGCGAACGTTCGTACTCGTCGCCCGCGCCGCGCCCGACGACATAGTGGTGCAGGTCGGGGCGCGACGCCGCGACCCGGACCCAGCTCTCGAGCGCCAGGTGATGGCCCTTGCGTTCCTTCAGCTCGCCGATCGAGAGCGTGAAGCGTTGGCCGTGCCACGGGCGCGGCTCGACCTGCGCCGGAACGCCGTACTTCGCCGCGTCGACCGCGTTGGGAACGATGCGCAGCTTCTCGAACAGCGGGTGCGCGGGCCCGAGCAGCTCGTTCACGCGCCGCGCGGTGTAGCGGCTCACCGCGATCATGCCGTCGAGCTTCGCGTAGGTGTCGCGCGCGCGCTCGGAATGGCGCGCGTCGACGAGCGGCTGCACGGTGTAGGTCCCGTGGCCGGTCGCGATGCACGGCACACCCGCCGACTGCGCGCCGAGCAGGCCCGCGAGGTTGTGCGGATAGTCCTTGATCGCATGCACGAGCGTGCACCCACGCGCCGCCTTCGCGATCGCGCGCCGCGCGAGCTGCAGGCTCACCCAGAACTTCAGCGGCGACATGTAGAAGAAGTAGTCGGGCGGCAGCGCGACCTCGACCTTCCAGTGCGACGGCACGTCTGCGGAGGTCGGGCGATGCTTGCGCGAGAGCAGCACGTGCACCTCGAGGTCCGGACGTTCCTCCTCCAGCGCGCGCAGGAGGCGCACGGCGTAGCGACCGACCCCGTCGAGGTCGGAGAGCGAATCGGTGAGGAACAGGACGCGCATGGCCGGGGGAGTGGCTCTGTGGGCTCTGGATCGGTCAGCGGACCCGTCGGGCCATCCAGTCGAGCAACTGGCGCGCGCGTGCGTCCCACGTGTGCGCCGCGGCGCGTGCGGCGAAGCTGTCGGCGAGGCGCTGGCGCAGCTCGCGGTCATCGAGCAGCCGGCGCAGCCCCTCGGCAAGTTTTTCCGGGTCGTCGGGTGCGACGAGCCACGCGTCGACACCGTGATGCAAGAGCTCGCGCAGGCTCGGTAGGTCGCTCGCGACGAGCGGAAGACCGCAGGCCATCGCCTCGAACACTTTCAGCGGCGACGTGTAGCGCGCGCTGATCTCCGGCTTCGAGCGGTTGGGCACGACGCCGACGTCGGCGGATCGCAGGTACAGCGCGACGCGGGTCGGCGGCTGGAAACCGTCGAAGCGCACGTTGGCGAGGCCGCTCGCGTGCGAGCGGACACGCTCGAGATCCTCGCGCGCGCCACCGGCGATCACGAAAGTGATGTCGGGCAGACGGCGCGCGGCGTCGACGAGCACTTCGACGCCCTTCCACTCCATCAGGCCGCCCGTGTAGACGACGACACGCGCGGCTGGATCGAGGCGGAGCTCGCGGCGAGCCTCTTCCCGCGACGACAAGTTCGCGAAACGCTCGCTCTCGAAGCCGTCGTGCGCGACTTCGATCGCTTCCGGAGCGAGCCCGAGCGCGACGAGATCCTCGCGCACGCCGCCGGAGATTGCGACGAATCCCGCGGCACCACGCGCGGCTTCGAACAGCCAGCGCCGCCGTGTGCCACCGCCCGGAACGCGGTGCAGCTCGAGGAAAAGCCCCTTGTGGCCGGCGCGCGCGAGCTCGCGGGCGCACTCGATCTCGCGTGAGAGCACCCAAGAGTTCGCATGGCGCTCGCGGATCGTGCGTGCGGCGTTGCGCGAGAAGCTGAGCTCCTGCAGGCGCGCGGGCGCGTACTGCAAGGCGACGGGAACACGCTCGATCCAGTCGACGCACGGCACGGCCGTAACCTTCGGCCTCGGGCCAGCGGGCACTTCGTAGTGCGTGAACAGGTCTTCACCCGGCGCGAGCGTGAGCTCGCGCGCACGCCGTGCGTGCAGCACGTCCACGTTCGCTCCGGCGCGCGCGAAAGCCGCGGCACTCTGCACGACCTGCAGCGCCTGCGCTCGCTCCGAGGGCAGGCGCGTATTCGCGACGACGACCAAGGACGGGCCGGAGTTCACTGCTTCTCGGGCGCCTTGGGCAGGTCCTTGCCGACACCGTCGCCGTAACCGAGCTCGGCCATGCGGCGCGCGTTCTCGGTGACATCGCGTTCGGACATCAGGATTTCCAGGCGCGGGATCGGCAACGATGCATCCCACTCGGCCAGTGCCGCAAGCAACCGACGCGCTTCGTCCGGAGCCTTTTCGAGCACGTTGGCCCGCTCCTGCGGATCGTTCTCGAGGTCGTAGAGCCTCGGCCGCGCGATGCCGCGGGTCGAAAGGCTCTCGAGCGACTCGCCGGCGAGCTCGAGCGGCCGGTTGTCGCCGTCCACCGCCGGCACGACCAGCTTCCAGCGCAGGTCCTGCACGCTCATCTCGATGCCGTTCTCGGCGAACGAGAACTCGCGGATCGCGCTCGCGCGCCCGTCGAGCAGCGGCAGCACGCTCTTGCCGTCGATCTTCCCGTAGTCGCGGCCCTGCTCGTCCTCGTCGGGCTTCGCCTGCACCGGCAGCTCGAGCCCGAGCACGTCGCACAAGGTCGGCAGCAGGTCGATCGACTCCACCAGCGCGTCCGAGCGCTTGCCCAGCGGCAGCTTGCGCGGCCAGTGCAGCACGAGCGGCACGCGCAGGTTCGACTGGTACATGTGGTTGTGCTCCCACACGCCGTGTTCGCCCAGTTCCTCGCCGTGGTCGGCCGTCACGATCACGAGCGTGTCGTCGAGCCGGCCTTGCGCCTCGAGCTCGCGCAGCACGAGCTCGATCTGGCGGTCGGTGTACGTGACACCGCCGTCGTACAGGTCGCGGATCTGGCGCTCGTCGGCCTCGGTCGGCTTCGCGCGGCCCTCGTGGATCGCGAAAGCGTGGTCGGAGCGGAACACGCTCACGGGCCCCTTGTAGTCCGGGTCGTTGTAGAGCGCGCGGATCTCGGGCGGCGGGTCGTAGGGCGTGTGCGTCGCGAACAGGTGCACCATCGCGAAGAAGCGCTTGGTCCCGTTGGCGCGCAGCCAGCGCGAGGCCTCGCTCGCGACCGGCGTGGCGTCGAACTTCTGCGCGAGCTTCGTGCGCGCGATGTAGAGCAGGAGCTCCGAGCTGAACAGGCTCCAGGGATCGTCGACGTCGACGAGGTGGTGCCCCATGAACGACTCGAAGTACGAGTCGAAGCCACGCGCGAGTCCGGCCGAGGTCGAGAGCGCGCCCGTCATGAACGTGACGCAGTGGTAGTCGTCGCGCTCGAGCGTTCCCCCACCGACGAGCTTCGCGTCCTTCAGGTGCGACGCGATCGTGACGTTCGGCGCCATGCGCGTGTCCGGCGCCATGCGCACGAACCCGTGGCGGCGCGGGTACTTGCCCGTGAAGTACGAGCCGAAGCTCGAGCCCGTGAACGGCGCTTGCACGAAGGCCCGTTCGAACACGACGCCTTCCTTCGCGAGCGCGTCGATGCGCGGCGTCTGGACGCGCTCGTCGCCGTAGCAGCCGAGCTTGTCCGCGCGCATCGCGTCGCACACAAACAGCAGCACGTTCGGCAACGCGCGCGTGCGGTCGTTGACGCGGCCGAGCTCGCCCGTGTCCGAGCTCGTCGAATAGAGGAACGCTCCACCGCCCAGCCACGCGAAAGGCACGAGCGCCGCTCCGGCCCAACGCACTCCACGCGGGAGGCGCGCTCCGAGGCGCACGATCACGAAACCGAGCGCGATTCCGATCGGCAGCAGCACCGCGGACACCGCGAGGCGCCGCGGGTCGGTCACGGAGAGGCCCGGGAAGACCCACGGCCGGGTCCACCACACGAGCCCGACGAAGAGGCCCAACCCGAGCAGCAGCGCCAGCACGCGCGAGAGGCGCTCGCCCAACGGGAACTTGCGCAACCAGACGTGCAGCCCGAGCGCGAGCAGGAGGCCGCTCGCGGCGAACACGAGCCCGTACATGAGGCCCGCGGCCGCGAGGCAACCCAACCAGTCGACGACCCCGTGCGTGCCCGTGCGCAGGCCTGCGCCGACGCCGTCGACGAGGCCGAGCACGAGCCCGGCCGCCATCCCGGCGTTGAGGCCCGCGCGCAGGCTCGTCTTCAGGCCGCCAGCTTTCGGAGGAGGATTCATGCGTTCTGCCCCAAGCCTACCGCCCTCGCCGCCCCGGTTCCCGTGAGGAAACCGTGGGAGCGGCTTCACGCGAGCCGGTAGCGCGCCTCCGTCCGGCCATCCCCTGCGCGCTCGCTCGCCTGCGCGGGCCAGCGGAAGCGCAACTCCTCCACGGATCCGGCGTCGAGCACACGCTCGTCCACCGTCAGGCCCGTGCCATCGATCTCGAAGCGCCGCCGCAGCCGCGCT
>JABWBL010000080.1 GCA_013360535.1 Planctomycetaceae bacterium | reverse complement strand
AGCTGCGCGCCTCCGACGGGGCCGCCAACGATCGTTTCGGCATCTCGGTCGCGCTCGACGGCGACACCGCGGTCGTCGGCGCCTTCACGGCGGACGCGACCGCTCCCGACAGCGGCGCCCTGTACGTGTTCGAGCGCGTCGGCGGCACTTGGACCCAAACCCAGAAGCTCGTCGGCATCGGCGCCGACGTCGGCGAGGGCCTCGGCTGGTCGCTCGCGCTGCAGGGCGACACGCTCGTCGCGGGCGCGGTCGACGACCACCACTCCGGCGGCAACTACAACGGCGGTGCGGCCTACTTCTTCGAGCGCACGCCGACCGGCTGGGTGCAACGCCAGCGCGTGATCGCCGGCGACGGCGAGGCCTTCGACTACTTCGGGCAGTGCGTCGCGCTCGACGGCACCACGCTCGTCGTCGGCGCCTGGAGCGACAACCACAGCTACGGCGCCAACGGCGGCTCCGCGTACGTGTTCCGGCGCGTGGGCGCGAGCTTCGTGCTCTCGCAGAAGCTGATCCCCGCCGACAACGGCTCGAACGACCGCTTCGGCTGGGACGTCGACCTGCGCGCGGGCGAGCTCGCGGTCGGCGCCATCGGCGACACGATCAACGGCGGCTACGAGGCCGGCTCGGTCTATGTGTTCGCCGACAGCCCGACCGGCTTCGTGCAGCGGCAGAAGCTCGTGGCGACGGTGCCGCACCAGGCCGCGCTGTTCGGCTCGAGCGTCGCGCTGCACGGCGACGGCGCGTCGAACTCCGCGCTGCTCGTCGGCTCGATGCAGGCGCACTCGCCGGCGGGCCAGTACTCGGGCAACGCGTTCCTGTTCGAGCGCTCCGCCAGCGCGTTCACGCCCACGCTCTCGGTGCGTTCGACCGCGCTCGAGCAGGGCGCGAACTTCGGGGCCGAGATCGAGTGGGAGGGCGAGCTCGCGCTCGTCGCGGCGCCCGGTGACGACTCGCGCGTGCTCGGGATGAACACCGGCGCCACGTTCGCCTACCGCATCGAGCCCGAGATCGAACGCTACTGCGCCGCGAAGCCCAACGGCCTCGGCTGCATGCCGTCGATCCAGTGGAGCGGGAGCCCGAGCGTTTCGTCGAGCGTGCCGTTCACGATCGGCGCGACGAACGTGCTCAACCGTCGCACGGGCCTCTTGATGTACGGCTACGCGCCGAACGCGGCGCCGTTCCAGGGCGGCACGCTCTGCATCGCCGCGCCGCAGCGCCGCACGACCACGCAAGATTCCGGCGGCAGCGCGAACGGCGACGACTGCACAGGCACCTACACCTTCGACTTCGGCGCCTGGCTGCGCTCCGGCCTCGATCCCGAGCTCAGCCCCGGCGTCGACGTCTTCACCCAGATCTGGTCGCGCGACCCGCTCAGCTCTCCCGCGATCGGCCTCACCGACGCAGTGCGCCTGCGCGTGCGGCCGTAAGGTCAGCCCGCGACCGCGATTCGCGCCAGGACGGCCGATTGTGGATTCCCCCGGACCAGCGCGAGATCGTCTTGGAGTTTCCTTCGGCTGTTTCGATTTTGAACCATTTTCCGGGTTGACGTCCCGCGCCATGCGGGTAAGTCTGGAGCCATCGGCGGCTGTCCCCCCGCCGGTGGTCGGCGACTTTCCCGCGCAGACAGCTCTCGAAACTCGCACGTCCTTCCCGGGACTTTCCAAGGAGGAAACCACATGAGTTCTCGCCTCGCCTCGCCTCGCCTCGCCTACGCGCCTCGCGCGTAGCGCGCTCCTCGTTCTGAGTGCGGCCATGTCCGCCGGATCGGCCGCCGCAGATCCGCAGGTCAAGTGGGTAGAGCACAGCCTTGCATCGGCGCAGTCGGATGTGGTTCCGCAAGACTGCGCCACGAGCCCGGATTATCGGCGTGCGGCGACACGCTACGCCAGCACGACGACCAACGCGCCGGTGATCTCGATCTTCCAACTGACGGGCGCCGACGTCCCGACTGGTTCGATCGCAACCTTCGGCGGCGGCGCGTTGAAGTCCGGCGAGCCCATCGACCTCAACAGCTTCTTCGGCTACAAGCCTTCCGACCTCATCGAACTCACCAACGAGTGGGGTGTCTCGATCGGCTGCGGGCGCTCTTCCTCGATCTCGGGGATCGACGAAACGTACATCGAGGTGTTCGACGTCGACAACCCGACTACGGCTGCGAACTCGCTCGTGCAGTTCGTGATCTCGCCGAGCGCCGCGGATCCCGACATCAGCTCCGGGTTCGCTCACGATGTCGCTATCACCCGGGACTCGCGCTGGGCCGTCGTCAACGCCGAGAACTGGATCCACGTGCTGGAACTCGTGGATCCGACCGCCAACCCGCCGCAGGTGATCTACCACGGGTTCGACATCGGCAACAACGCCGCAGGCCCCTGCAACCCCAACGGGGCGGTGGACTCGGTCGCGGTCACGAACGAGCGCGCCGTTGTCACCACCGCGCGGTGGTCGACCGATTCGGTCGGTAACCCGATCCGTGTGACGTGGGTGTACATCATCGACCTCACGCCTGCGACGGGCCCGGTGATCGTCCTCGAGACCGAGCTCACGCCTCCCGATCGGTTCGTCGGTGGTGAGTTCAATGAGGAACTGCCGCACGATGTCGCCATTACCCCGAGCCGGGATGGCGGCGGGACCATCGCTGTCGTCACCACGACGCATGCCACGGCGTTCTTCAGTCTCATCTCGAACTCCCTCGTGACGATCGATTTCGAGACCGACTTCCGACGCCAGTACCAAGTTCAAGTCGACTCCGTGGAGCTCACCGGCAAGACGGCGGTCACGATCGCCGACAACGTGTCAGGCGGCACGTCGAAGTGGGCCGTTCGCATCTACGACCTCGGAACGGTGGGGTTCCCGATCGCCGCTGGTTACGTCGACCCGAACCCGCCTTTTGGCGGCAGCCGGGCCCACGATTTCGCCATCGACTGGGACTTCGACAAGGGGCTTGTCCGAACGAGCTATTCCAACGTTGTGCTCACCAGCCTGACGTCTCCTCCGCCGACGGGCACGGTCCTGCTGTCGCCGAATGGATCCGATGCGTACGCGTACCAGAGCTACGGCGGTACGTTCAGCGAGCGGCTGTTCAGTTCGGACTCGGTGGCGCTGGGGATCGAACAAGGCGGCGTGTTGCGTGGTGCGACCATCGGAGGCGGGTTCAACTTCTCGTCCAGCCGCTATGAGGGTTTCGTCGACCTCATCGATCTCAGCACAGCAACTCCGACGTTGATCCAGACGACGATCGCGCCGGACCCGCTCGATCAGTTCTGGGGCAGCGTTCCTTGCGATTTGGCCATCGCGTTCAACCAGACCGACGTGGTGGTGCGAAGTGCCGATCGATACCAGCAGCCGGGCCCCACGCCTCCCGCTCTGTGGTCGACGGTACCGGGTCCGGACCTCGTCCAAATCGATCTCGCGTCGGGCGCGATCCTCAAGTCCTGGGGCGGCAGTGGCCTCTGCCGCGCGACCGACTCGCTGGGAGCTCCAGCCGTGACGGGGTTCGTGAACACGGCGAGACGCGTCCCCAGCGTCAGCTTCGAACCCTCGGGTTCGCCCTTCCCTGACTTCTTCCATTTCGCGCGCTGACACGTCCGGATAGCAATCCAGGGAGCCACCGATGTTCACGAGCCGTTGCTTGTCGAAAGTGTTCGCAGCCGCGACTTCGATCGGGCCTCGGTGGCTCCGAACTGGGGTCTACTCACCCCCGCACGAGTTCACTGCCACGCATGCCTCGCGGGACGTCGCGAGTCTCATGTGGAGCCTGCTTTCGTGCCTCTCGCTAACGGGCGCACTTGGCGCCTCACCTCAGGCCCCCTGTTCTCCGGTGGTGGTTGGGGATCTGTGCTTGGCCCCACCGGGAACGACTGAACGCTACTTCGGCCACAAAGTCGTGATTTCCGGCGACGGCAGGTATCTGCTCGCGTCGGAGCCGGGGTACTCGCAGCAAGGCGCCACCTGCGGAGCCGTTTGGGTCGTCGACCGTCAGAATAGTGGAGCCCAGCCGCAACTCCTGTTGCCGTCGCCGCCGGCCCATGGCCAAGTTTTCGGCATGTCCCTCGCTGCGGATTCCACGGGGAGCGTGGTGGTGGCCGGCGGATTCGGGAACTCCTCGTTTGTCCCTGGTCGGATTCGTGTATTTCGTCGCGTGGGCGGCGCACTCACGCCTTCCTTGGACCTGTCCGGGAATTATCACGACTACTTTGGGCGCGATGTGTCCATCAGCGCGGACGGCAACACGTTCGTCGTCTCCGCTCCGGCTTGGTACGGGGCGGGAGTGGATGAGGGAGCCATCTTCACCTACGATTGGAACGGGAGTTCGTGGGTGCAGGCGACTCCGATCTACCCGCACACCCTTCCGCTCGGGGTCAGCGGAATCGGGGTCAATGTCGAGTTGTCGCCGGACGGCGGCACGCTCGCGTTCTCATCGGCCCCCCATTCGTTGGACACGGTTCGGTCCGGCGTGGTTTACGTGATGCAGCGCAGTGCTGGCGCTTGGATCAATCCCGTCCGCCTGACGGACCTTGCGACGTACTCGACCGGCGGCTTTGGATACTCAGCTGCACTCAACCACGACGGTACGATTCTGGCGGTGGGGGATCCCACCGACGTTCGCGTTGCGAACAACGGCGGGGTCGTGGTGATCTTCCGCAAGTTGCAGGCAGGATGGGTGCACGACCGCACGATTTTCCCGACTGTCTACTCGGCCAATTCGGTCTTCGGTTGGTCGGTCGCGCTGAATGCGACGGGGACGCACCTGCTCGTCGGGGAGCCTGGCTACCCCAGCAGTCTCGGGCGAGTCGAATACTTGACAGCACCATCAATGCCCGGGGCTGCTTGGTCGACGGCGTTCGACTACATCGCTCCAGGGTCGCAGCCGATTGCCTCTGGCAAGTCCGTGGCGGTGAGCGCAAACGCGGCGTGCTGGGTGGTCGGCGAGCCGGCTTCCGACTTGTACGGCACCAACGCCGGCCGCGTGCTGGTGTTCGAGACGCCGTGCCTCGAGCCGAACATCTACTGCGTGGGGCAGGCGAACTCGCTTGGCTGCGTGGCGGAGATCGAGGCGAGCGGGACGCCGAGCGTGTCGTCGGCGAGCGGGTTCGTGGTGTCGGCGAGGAACGTCCGCAACCAGCAGAACGGCATGTTGATCTACAGCACGAGCGGACGGGCGCAGTTCGCATGGCAAGGCGGCACGTTGTGCGTGGCGCCGCCGCTTCGACGGACGCCGCTCGTGAACTCGGGTGGAGCTGCGGGAGCCTCGAACAACTGCTTGGGAGTGCTCTCCCGCGACTTCAACGCGTGGGCCTATTCGGCGGGGGACCCGGCACTGATCGTGGGCCAGCAGGTACGCGCCCAGTTCTACAGCCGCGACCCGGGCGCCGTGGCCAACGTCAACCTGTCGAACGCGATCGAGTTCACGCTCGAACCCTAGGACCGAGCGGGGCGTCGCGCAGCAGCCACGCGTTCCGCCCGCGGCCCCGAGCGCTGCCTGGAAAGGGCAAACGGGAAGGGCCCCGATCGCTGGACGGCGACCGGGGCCCGCTTCGCTCGCGCGAGGGCGCGGTCAGGGCAGGAACGTGAGGCGCAGGCCGTCGGAGAGGCCGGTGCTCGAGCCGCCGGCGGCGTTGTCGCGGAACCAGGCCTGGAAGTACCAGGTGGTGCCGGAGGTGATGACGCCTGAGGCGGAACCGCTGGTGAGGTCGACCGCGTGCACGAGCGAGGTCGCGTTCGCGGCCGTCACGGGCAGGCGGCGGGTCGGGCTGCCGACGCACTTGAAGCCGTTGCCGAAGGGCAAGAGCGACGTCGAGGTGCCGTAGAGGAACAGGCCCGAGGTCTGCGCGGGCACGACCGAGGCCGAGAGCACGAGGTTGTTGGCGGAGACGCTCGTGGAGCCGGACGCGCTCATCAGGGCCTGCTGGCCGCTCGAGTTGGCGATCGAGAGGCAGAAGGGGAGGCCGAGCGGGCTCTGGCACGTGACGGCCGTCGTGCGGAAGCCGTCGAGCGCGGCCTCGACGATCGAGGCCGAGCCTCCGTCGTTGGCGGTGAAGCGCACGCGCATGTCGCTGCCGAGCGTGACGCCGAGCGCCTCGATCGAGGCTCCGGTGATCGTGTGCGAGCGCCACGACGAGCTGCTCGTCGTGTGGCGCGCGATCTCGGTCCACGGACCGGCGCCGTTGGCCGGGCTGATCTCGACCTTGAGCATGTCGACGCCGTTCGAGACGGTCAGGCGCAGGTAGTAGAGGTATTCGAGGCTCGCGCCCTGGCCCGAGAGGTCGAGCTGCGGCGAGAGCAGCTGCACGGCGCCGTTGTCGACGTCGGAGTTGCCCATCTGGTTGCCCGTCAGCCAGCACGAGCCCGAGCCGTCGCCGTCGACGAGCGGCGCGTAGCCCCAGCTCGGATCGTTGACCGGCACGCCCCGCTGCCACAGGCCCGCGGCGGCGCCGAGGTTGAGCGGGGTCCAGCCGAGGTCGGCCTCGAAGTCGTCGAGGAAGACCGCGTTGAACGAACCGACGTTGAGCGCGAGCGGCGTCGCCGGCGCGCTCGCGGGGTACGTGATCGTGCCGCAGCTCTGCTCGACGAACTCGACGTACCACTGCGGGCGGTCCGAGCACGTGAACACCGGCAGCGAGCCGGAGTACACGCCGTTGCCCTGCGCCGACAGCGTCACCGACTGCCACGCCATGCCGACGCTCGCGCGCCAGTGCGCATTCACGGCTCCGACCGGCGTGCCCGCGATCGTCACGCTCACCGGCGTCGTCTGGCTCGGCGCCGTGATCGAAGGCGGCGTCGCCGTGACGGCCTCGTAGCCCGGCAGGCAGGCCGCGGACGAGTTCGTCATGTCCTGCGCGGACACGGGATGGAAGGCCGTGAGCACGTTGCCCATGCCACCGGCGCACGTGTGGCAGTAGCTCATGATCGTGCCCTGGTTCGTGCACACCTGCTGCGACTGGCACTGGCCGAAGTAGCCCGACGGCGCGCACTCGTCGAGCGGCGGGCAGTAGTCGTGCGTGTGCGGCGCCGAGAAGTTGTGGCCGAGCTCGTGCGCGCAGACCATGAAGTCCCAGCTCGAGGGCCCGGGGCCGACGGGGAACGGCGTCGAGCCCGCGAGGTTGCCCGAGACCGCGAAGTTGTAGGTGTTGTCGCACAGCACGCCGAGCCACGCGACGCCGCCGCCGAGGCCCGCGCCGCTCATGAAGTGGCCCAGGCGCGCGCCGCCGGGAATGTTGCCGACCCAGGCCGCCTGGAACTCGCCGAGCATCGCGCCCGACGAACCCGGCGCGTCCGGCGTCGTCCACGGGTCGCTCGAGGTCGTGTAGAAGCCGACGTAGGGGAAGGTGAGGATCGTCGAGGTCTGCGTCTCGTAGCGGTCGGAGATGAACGACCACAGCGTCGCGGTGTAGACGGCCTGCGCGTTGGAGTTGTTGAAGCGCTCGTAGTACTGGAAGTCGCTCTCGAGCGCGATCTTGCACTGGCGCAGGTTGCAGGAGCCGGAGCCCATGAGCTGCGAGCCGCCGCTCGGCTGCGGCGTCGGTGCGGCGGTGCGCTGCGGGCGCAGCGTGGTGCAGCCGGAGGGCGGCTGGGCGCCGAGCGCGAGCAGGCTCGTCTCGCTCACCATCAGCACGTCGCCGTTCCACCAGTCGCTCGCGCCCGCGGGCCGCGTGATCACCTGCAGGAACTCGGTGCCGGTGTCGATCCAGCCGAACACGCCGACGTGCGAGAAGGCGAGGTGCACGTCGCTCTGCGGCAGGCCCTCGATCTCGCCCTTCCAGACCGAGAGGCCGAGTCCGTCGAGCAGGTTGGGGACGGGGGCGCCGTCGATGTGGAACTGGAACTCCTGACGTTCGTGGCGGAGGCGCTCGAGCGCGAGGTCGACCACGCGACCGTCGGGCAGGAGCACGGCCGGCAGCGTCGCGTTGGGCAGACCGACGAGGCCGTCGATGCGCGAGTGCGCGACCGTGTAGCGCAGGCCGCCGGTGTTGCTCTCCGTGCCGGCGAAATCGAGCGGAAAAGTGGCCTGGGCGTGAGCGGAAGCCACGAGCAGCAGGCAGGGGAGTACGCGGAGGGGGCTCAGCATGGGGCGGGACAGCGGCTGGGGACGGAGAGGACGGGCACTTCAGCCTACGACGAGCCCGCGCGGCCGGGTGTTCCCGGGGACGATCCTGCTACCTTCGCGCCCATGGGTCGTTTCCTCGCCATTTCCACGCCGCGGCTGCGGCTCGTGGCCGCCAGTGCAGGGCTGGAGGCCGCCGCTTGTGCCCGCGACGGATCGTTGGAGCAGCAACTCGGGGCGGGTGCGGCGCCGGACTGGCCGCCGCGGTTCGCCGAGGAGGCGCTCGGCTACTGGCGCGAGCCGCTCGAGCGCGATCCGGGGCTGGCGGGCTGGACCGTGTGGTACTGGATCGAGTTCGCCGGCGACGAGCGGCGGCTCGTCGGATACGGCGGCTTCGTCGGCGCTCCGAAGGATGGAAACGTCGAGATCGGCTACTCGGTCGTCGACTCGGCGCAGGGCCGAGGGCTGGCGAGCGAAGCCTGCCGAGCGCTGGTCGCCTGGGCGAGCTGCGATGAGCGCGTGAAGCGCGTGGTCGCGCACACGCTGGCCGAGCCGGGGCCGTCGCAGCGGGTGCTCGCGAAGCTGGGGTTTCAGCCGGTCGGTGCTGGCGCCGAAGCGGGCACGCTGCGCCACGAGCTGGAGCTGGGCTGACGTCGCGTGCGTGTGCTGCGAGCTTCCGCGCCGGAATACCGGAATACCGAGCCAGAGCAATTTTTTCTGCAAACTGCGGCCTGCGTCGACGGCATCGCCGTCGACGCTGGCCGCAGTTTGCAGAAAAAATTGCTCTGGCTCGGTATTCCGGCTCGGTATTCCGGTTTTCCGGTATTCCAACCGCACACCAACTCACGCCATGCGGTCGGTCTCGGAGATCAGCGCGGCGCGGATGCCGGCTTCGGTCATCGAGTGGCCGGAGTCGGGCACGACGATCAGCTTCGCTTCGGGCCAGGCCTTGTGCAGGTCCCAGGCCGAGCGCATCGGGCACACGACGTCGTAGCGCCCCTGCACGATCACGCCCGGGATCTTGCGCAGCTTCTTCGCGCCCTTGAGCAGCTGGTCGTCGCTCTTCAGGAAGCCGTTGTTGACGAAGTAGTGCGCTTCGATGCGCGCGAAGGCGTCGGCGAACTGGTCGCCGCCGAAGCGCTCGATCAGCTTGGGGTCGACGAAGAGCTTGCTCGTCGTGCCTTCCCAGATCGACCAGGCCTTCGCGGCGCGCGCGCGCACGGCCTTGTTCGGGCTCGTCAGGCGCTTGTAGTAGGCCTTCATCAGGTCGCCACGTTCCTTGAGAGGGATCGGCTCGAGGTAGCGGTCCCAGGCGTCGGGGAACAGGTGGCTCGCGCCCTCCTGATAGAACCACAGGAGCTCGCTGCGGCGCAGGAGGAAGATGCCGCGCAGCACGAGACCGAGCACGCGCGAGGTGTGCGTCTGAGCGTAGGCGAGGCTCAGCGTGCTGCCCCAGCTGCCGCCGAAGACGACCCACTTGTCGATGCCCAGATGCTCGCGCAACTTCTCGATGTCGCTGACGAGGTCCCAGGTCGTGTTCTCGCGCAGCTCCGCGTGCGGCGTGCTCTTGCCGCAGCCGCGCTGGCTGAACAGCACGATGCGCCACTTCTTCGGGTCGAAGTAGCGGCGGTAGATCGGATCGATGCCGCCGCCCGGGCCGCCGTGCAGGAAAACGAGCGGTTTTCCCTTGGGATTGCCGCATTCCTCCCAGTGGAGCGTGTGCAGCTTCGAGACGGGCAGGAACCCTTCGCGGTAGGGCTCGAGCTCGGGGAAGAGTTCCGTGGGGGCGGGCTTGGTGCGCTTCATGCGGCGCAGGATAGCGCGCGCGCTCAGGGCCGCGCGAGCGCGGAGCTCGCGAACAGCTCGGCCAGGATCGGCTCGGCGGCGAGGGCGCCGACGTAGGC
>JABWBL010000701.1 GCA_013360535.1 Planctomycetaceae bacterium | reverse complement strand
CAAGGCCGCGCGCACCGGCCTGCGTGTCGCGGACCTGCTCGAGCCCGAGCGCTGCCGCCGGCGCCTCGCCGCCGCGCTCGCCGAGAAGAACGCGCTGCTGACGCAGGTGCACGGCGAACAACCGCTGTCGCTCGAGGAGCAGCTCGAGTGCTACATGCACTTGGGCGAGGAACTGCGGCCGTTTGTCGGTGACACGGGCGCCGAAGTGCGCGACGCGTACCGCGCGGGCAAGCGCATCCTGTTCGAGGGCGCGCAAGGTGCGATGCTCGACATCGACCACGGCTCCTACCCGTACGTGACGAGCTCGAACACCGGTTCCGACGGCGTTTGCGCCGGAGCGGGCTTCCCCGCGCGTTGGCTCAACTCCGTCGTCGGCATCGCGAAGGCCTACTGCACGCGCGTCGGCGAGGGCCCGTTCCCGAGCGAGGACCACGGCGCCGATGGCGTCAAGATCCGCGAGGCTGGCAACGAGTACGGCGCGACCACGGGCCGCCCGCGGCGTTGCGGCTGGTTCGACGTTCTCGCGATGCGCTACAGCCTCGAGCTCAACGGCGCCGACGGCTGGATCATGACCAACCTCGACGTGCTCGACAGCTTCGACGAGATTCGCGTCGCGACGGCCTACGAGGTCGGCGGCACGCTGCACAAGCAGTGGCCCGGCGCGCACGTCGATCTCGCCGACGTCACGGTGCGCATGGAGAGCGCGAAGGGCTGGAAGACCGACATCACGGCGGTGCGGCGCTACGAGGACCTGCCGGCGCTCACGCGGCAGTACGTCGAGTGGGTCGAGAAGCTCGTCGGCGTTCCGATCGTGATGCTCTCGGTCGGTCCCGATCGCGACCAGATCATCCCGCGGCCCGGGCTCGAGCGCGTGCTCGCACGGAGCCAGGCGCCACGATGACCCGCCCGCGCCTCAAGATCGAGCGTCCCGACTTCGGCGGCCCGTTCCCCGAGCACATCGCCGTCATCATGGACGGCAATGGGCGCTGGGCGAAGGGACGCGGGATGCTGCGCGTCTTCGGGCACAAGGAAGGCATCGGCTCGGTGCGCGAGATCACGACCGAGTGCGCGAAGATGGGCGTCAAGTCGCTGACGCTCTACGCCTTCTCGGTCGAGAACTGGAAGCGCCCGCGGCAGGAAGTCGCTTTCCTGATGGAGCTGCTCGAGCAGTTCCTCGTCGACGAGCGGCCGACCTTGATGGACAACAACGTCCGCCTGCGCGCGATCGGGCGCATCGACGACCTGCCCGAGGCGGCGCTCGCGCGGCTGCGCGAGACCGAGGAAATCACGGCGAAAAACGACGGTCTGCTGCTGCGGCTCGCGCTCTCCTACGGCGCGCGCGCGGAGATCGCCGACGCGCTCAAGCGCTTCGCGCGCGACGTCGCGGCGGGCAAGGTGCGCGAGAGCGAGATCGACGACGAGACGCTGCGCCGCTACCTGTACGACGCGACCACGCCCGATCCCGACCTCCTGATCCGCACGTCGGGCGAGCTGCGCATCTCGAACTTCCTCCTGTGGCAGATCAGCTACAGCGAGATCTACGTCGCGAAGGAATGCTGGCCGGAATTCCGCCGGCCGCAGCTGCTCGCGGCGCTCGAGGACTACGCCAAGCGCGTGCGCAAGTTCGGCGGGCTCGTCAGCGACGCCCCGTCGGCGTCCGAGGCGCGCGCGTGAGCCAGGCGGCGACCGACGCC
>JABWBL010000700.1 GCA_013360535.1 Planctomycetaceae bacterium | reverse complement strand
CCAGCTCGCCGACGCGCTCGCCGCCGCCTTCGCGAGCCACCTCGATCCCGCGCAGGTCGCCGCCCGCGCCGCACTCGGCTCGCGCTTCACATGGGAGCACAATGCCGCGTTGACGCTCGCGGCCCTGCGCTCCATCCTCTGAGTCGCCATGGAACCCGCTCCCTTCCACCTCGCGTTCCCCGTCAACGACATCGCCGCGACGCGTGCCTTCTACGTCGACGTGCTCGGCTGCAAGGTCGGCCGCAGCGCCGAACGCTGGATCGACTTCGACCTCGGCGGCCACCAGATCTCGGCGCACTTGGTCGAGCGCGAGCTGACGCGCGCGGACACCAACCTCGTCGACGGCGACAACGTGCCGGTGCGGCACTTCGGCCTGATCCTCGAGTGGCGGGCGTGGCACGCCTTTGCCGAGCGCCTGCGCGCGCGGGGCACGCGCTTCCTGATCGAGCCGCACGTGCGCTTCAAGGGCGAGGTCGGCGAGCAGGCGACGCTGTTCGTGGTCGACCCCAGCGGCAACGCGCTCGAGTTCAAGTCGTTCCAGGACCCGCGACGCGTGTTCGCGAGCTGAACGAGCCCGAGCGCGGCCCGTTTTTCGGCCCTCAGGCTGGCCGTCAAGCCGGATTTACGATCCACAATCTGGCCCACACCTTGTGCAAGCGTCCGCAATGCTCTACGAACGGCGCTCCACAGGGCCCAGCGCCCCACCGGAACCCGCGTCGCCCCTCCGGCGCCGCGCTCTCGTCCCCTACCCGCGGCCGCTCGTGCCGCTCCCTCCCATGAACTTCAAGCTCCTCGCCCTCGGCGCCCTCGCGCTCACCCTGCCCCTCGCCTACCAGGCCGTCGCCGTCCCCGCCTCCGCCGCGCCGGTGTCCGCCGCCGCGCCGTGGAAGGTCGACTCGGGCCACTCCAGCGTCGTGTTCCGCGTCAAGCACATCGTCGCGCCCTTCTGGGGCCGCTTCGACAAGGTCTCAGGCAACGTCCAGTGGGATGCCGCGAAGCCGGAGACGGCCTCGGTCGAGCTCTCCGTCGACGTCGGCAGCATCAACACCAACGACGGCAAGCGCGACGACCACCTGCGCGGGCCCGACTTCTTCAGCGCGAAGGAGTTCCCGACCATGACCTTCAAGAGCACCAAGGTCGCGAAGAAGGGCGAGAGCAAGCTCGAGGCCACCGGCGACCTCACGCTGCACGGCGTGACGAAGTCGGTCACCGTGCCGATCGAGGTCGTCGGCGAAGGCGAGTCGCCGTTCAAGGACACGCGCGCCGGCTTCGAGGCCACGTTCGAGATCAAGCGCTCGGACTTCAGCGTCAACGGCTACCTGCCGGCGATCGGCGACGAGGTTCGCATCATCGTCGCGCTCGAGTGCGTCAAGGGCTGATCCCGACGCGGATTCGCAACGACGCGGGCTGGGGCGCGAGCTCCGGCCCGCGCTCGTTTCCGGTCGATGGCGCTCAAGGCACGTCGAAGCGCAGCTCCCGCACGCGTCCGGCTTCGAGCTCGACCTCGAGGCGCGAGGGCTTCTGCTGGTTGCCGTAGGTGCGCTCGAGCGTCACCACGTACTTGCCTCCGGGCAGGCCGCTGATCCGCGCGCGCGAGCGCCCGTCGAGGTTGCCCGAACGTGGCCCGCTGCGCACGTTCTTGCCGCGTTCGTCGGCGATGCGCTGCGCGTTGACGCGCCCCCGCGCCACGCGGCC
>JABWBL010000079.1 GCA_013360535.1 Planctomycetaceae bacterium | reverse complement strand
GTCGAGGAGGTCGTCGCGCTCGACGCACGTTCGGCGGCGAGCTGCGCCGCGGTGCGCACGCGGCTCGAGTCCACGCGCTGGGAGTGGGTGATCTCGCTCGACGACGAGGAGCCGCTGTGCGCGCTCGCGAGCTCGCTCCCGTGCGAACGCCTGTCGGGAGCCCGCCTCGACGCGCTCGGCCAGCGCGGCTACACGCCGGACGTCGGTCCTTGGTTCGACATGGGCCTGCTGTCGGTGCACGGCAAGGCCGAGGCGGACCGGCGGAAGGTGGCCAACACGCGCAGCCATCCGGAGATCCTGACCTCGATGCTCGGCCTTCCGATGGGCAAGCCCGAGCTGCACGTCGAGCCCGCCCACACGCAGGCCGCGCTGCGGTTTGCCGAGCGCCACGAGCTCGGCCGCCACGGCGCGATCGTCGGCCTCAACACGGGTGCGGGCGGGCGCTGGCGCTCGAAGATGCTGACGGTCGAGCGCACCCTGCAGGTGGCCGAGCTGGTCTCGCGTTCGCTCGCCGGGCAGGTGAGTTTCGTGCTGTTCGGGGGTGCGGACGAGCGCGAGCGCAACGCCGAGATCGTGCGCGCTGCCGCGGGTCGGATCCGGCTCGTCGACGCGGGCGTCGACAACTCGCTGCTCGATTTTGCGGCCCTGATCGGCCTGTGCGACGTGCTCGTGACGTCCGACAGCCTCGCCCTGCACGTAGCGCTCGCCCGGGGTGTGCGTTCGGTGGCCTTCTTCGCGCCGACCTCGGCGGCGGAGATCGAGATGTACCAACTGGGCGAGAAGGTCCAGAGCACGGCGCCGGACTACTGCTCCTACAAGGCCGACGCGGACACCTCGAGCCTGACCCACGAGCGCATCGCGGCCGCGACGATGCGCCAGCTCGAGCTCCTGCGGAGCGCCCGCGCGCGGAGGAGCTAGGTGGGCCGACGCGGCTTGTACTGGTTCGCCAAGACGCTCGAGGGCGTCGGCATGATCGTCGTGCTCGTCGGCGTCTTCGTCTCGATGACCGAGGGCTTCGAGGGGCGCGGACTCGAGTCGATGGCCTACGAGTTCCAGGGCCTGATGATCGGCGGCGGGCTGTTCCTCGTCGGCGTGCTGATCGAGCGCAAGCTCGGCACGCGCTAGCGCCGCCGACGCCGTCCGAAACGTCCGGCGGCGGCGTCCGGATTCTGGCCTCGCGCTGGACTTGCGCAGATCTTTCCGGGCGATTTGCGAGCTGCCGAGAAGCTCGGCCACCACGCCGAGGATGGGGGGATATACTCCGTAGCTGGCGGAACTTTTGTCCGGCCCGCTCCGTCAGGCGCTGCGCGCAGCAGCCTGCTCCGGTCCGGACCAGTCGGGCTCCGCTGCTGCCGTCCGCTCAAGACCGTACCTGTCCCGCTTCGTCGCCCCCCTGTTTCGGTGCCTCCAGCATGGCCAACACCAAGCTCCCCGCGATCCTGATTGCCGCCGCCGTCCTGTCGGCCTCGGCTCAGGCGCAGGTCATCTTCACCAACGCCACGTCCCAGTTCCCCGCGAGCAACACCGGCTTCACCGAGAACGTGGACTTCGGTGACGTCGACGGCGACGGGGACTTCGACGCGGTCCTCGCCGAGGGTGGCGACGCCGGTGACGACCAGAACAACATCTGGATCAACCGTGGCAACGAGCCGGGCGGCACGATCGGCTGGTTCGTCGACCGCACGTCGACCCAGTTCCCCGCGGTGCTCGACCAGAGCCGCGACATCGAGTTCGTCGACTTCGACATGGACGGCGACCTCGACATCTACGTGTCGAACACGTCCCAGATCTCCAACCAGTCCAACCGCTGGTGGGTCAACATGGGCGGTGCGCAGGGCGGCACGCAGGGCTTCTACGTCGACCAGAGCTCGACCCGCTGGGTCGGCCTCGGCCAGTCCGGCTCGTCGATCGCGCCCAGCCAGGTGCTCGCGGGCACGGGCTTCATCGACTTCTCCTGCGACTGCGACTTCGGCGACCTCGACAACGACGGCGACAGTGACCTCGTCCACAGCTCCTACGGCGGCGCCTTCGGCGGCAACGTGCCGACGCGCCTGTTCCTGAACAACGGCACGGGCTTCTTCACCGAGTTCAACCCCTCGGGCTTCCAGCTCGGCGGCCAGCAGATCAACAACGGCAACCCGGGCATCTGGGCCCAGGGCACGCAGAGCGCGAACACGACCAACGCCACGGGCGCCAACTGCGACATCGCCAGCTCGGCGCTCGACATCGACGTCGGCGACATCGACGGCGACTTCGACCTCGACATCCTGCACGGCGCCCGTCAGGAGCAGCCGCGGCTCTTCAAGAACCTGCTCGAGACCGGCTCGCTCGCCTTCCGCGACGTGACTGGCGCCTCGTTCCCCGCCAACTACTCCAACGGCAACGGCCACTACGAGCAGGAGATGGGCGACTGCGACAACGACGGCGACATCGACATCTACGGCCTCAACTGGCAGGCATCGACCGGCTTCAACGACATCACGCTGCGCAACGACGGCGCCGGCACGTACTCGAACCTGCAGGTGCTCGCCGGCTCCAGCGCGGACGACAACGAGGGTGACTTCCTCGACTACGACAACGACGGCGACCTCGACATCTACGTCGCCAACTTCTCGGGTCAGGACAAGCTCTACCGCAACGACTTCACGGGCACCGGCAACTTCAGCCACACGAACATGCCGACCCTGATGCCGTCGGCGAGCCGCACGGCGCTCGACGCCGACTGCTCGGACCTCGACCAGGACGGCGACACGGACGTGATGGTCTCCAACGACGGGGACCAGGCCGAGTACTACTTCATCAACACGCTCAACACGCCGGACACGTTCGCGCCCTACATCCCCAAGCTCGAGCAGGCTCCCAACCGCAATGCGGGGTTGCCTCCGACGGTGGTGCGCGCGCACGTGTACGACAACGCGGCCTACTACGTGACGTGGTACCACAACGTGCAGCTCGAGTACCGCGTGGTGCCCGCGGCCTTCCAGTCGGTCGCCATGGTGTCGAGCGAAGGTCAGGTCTTCCGCGGCAAGATCCCCGGCGCGCTCGCCGGCACGATCGAGTACCGCGTGCGTGCGACCGACCGCCACGGAAACGTCGGCGTGTCGGCGACGAAGAGCTTCGTGGCCACGGGCAACTGCACGCCGCCGGTTTCCTACTGCACGCCGGGCACGACCACCAACGGCTGCAACGCGACCCTGTCGGCCACGGGCACGCCGAGCGCGACTGCAACCTCGGGCTTCACGCTCTCGGTCAGCAACGTCGAGGGCCAGCGCCAGGGCCTGATCTTCTACAGCATCAACGGCCGCAACGCCGCGGTGTGGGCGATCGGCAACACGAGCTTCCTGTGCGTCAAGGCGCCGACGCAGCGCCTGCCGACCCTCACGTCGGGTGGCACCAACAACTCGTGCACGGGCAGCTTCTCGATCGACTGGCAGGCGTGGATGGCGACGCACCCCAGCGCGCTCGGCCAGCCGCTGACCACGGGCCAGCTGTTCCAGGCGCAGTGCTGGTTCCGCGACCCGCCGGCCCCGGGCACGACGAACCTGTCGCAGGGCGTCGAGTGGCAGCTCTGCCCGTGAGCTGAATCCAGCCTTCCGACGCGCGAGCGTCGGCCACGGTCTCCCATGCGCGGGGCGGTCCAGTCGGGCCGCCCCGCGCTGCTTTGGGGGCTGAACTTCGCGGGCTCAGGCGGGAGCGTCCGCGGTTCGCCGCGAAATGCCGCGGAAACGGAGCGCGACGGCGTGCCGACGTCCGGTGTGCGTAGCGCTCTCGCCGTCGAACTGCGCATGTGACTCGACTTGCAGGCGTGCGCTACTTCGCGCGCTCGCCCCCCATGCAGCCCCCTCGAACGATGCCGAACTCCGACCAAAGTCGCTCGCTCCACGAGCACTTCCCTGACCTGTGCTGGGCTCGCCCTGGAGCGATCGCCACTCTGCCCGTGCTGCTCGCCGGGGCCTTGCTCGCGCAGTCGGGCGAGCCTGCGCCCAAGCCGCAGGCCGACACGCGGCCGCAGGGGCCGCAGCAGCCGATCCCTGAAGTCGTCGTCAGCGCGAGCGACGCGCAGGCGGCGGGGGAACTCGAGCGCACTCCGCTCGACAACACGGCCGGCCGCGACGTGATCCGGCCCGACGAGCTGCGCACTGGCGGCGTGATCAGCCTGCAGGAGATCCTGCGGCGCAGTCCCGGCGTACACACGTGGGACGAGACGGGCAGCGAGTCGCTCCCCAACGTCGCCATGCGCGGCGTGACCGCCAACGACGGCGCCTCGCGCTCGCTCAACCTCGCGATGACCGTCGACGGCATCCCGCTCTCGTCGGCGCCCTACGGCCACCCGGGCTCGTCGCTCTTCCCGCTGACGCTCGAGCGCGTCTACGCCGTCGACATCCAGCGCGGCGGCGCGAGCGTGCGCTACGGCCCGAACAACGTCTCCGGCGTCGTCAACTTCCTCACCAAGCCGATTCCGACCGCCACGACGTTCGAGCTCGGCACGCGGCTCGACAGTTTCAACAACGCCTCGCAGTACGCCTCGGCCGGCGGCACCTACGAGAACCTCGGCGTGTTCGTCGAGGGCGTCTACAAGGACGGCGACACGTTCCGCCAGAACGGCGAGTACGTCATCCAGAACTACGCGCTGAAGACGGCCTACGCCTTCAGCGAGGACCTGCGCGTGCTGTTCCAGCTCGAGAGCTTCGAGGACCGCTCGAACCTCGCCGACGGGCTTTCGCTCGCCGACTACAAGGCCGATCCGTTCCAGTCGACGGCGCTGCAAAACCGCTTCGAGGGCGACCAGACGCGCGCGAGCACCAAGGTCGAGTGGAAGCTCACCGACCGCACGCGGCTGGAGTTCATCAGCTACTGGTACGACAGCTCGCGCACGTTCTTCCTCGGCAGCCCGACGGGGTACATCAACAACCCGACCTACATCCAGGCGACGCCGCGCCCGATGGAAGTGTGGGCGTTCCAGCCGCAGGTCGCGCACGAGTACGAGCTCTTCGGCGCGCAGGCCGAGCTGTTCGCGGGCGTGCGGCACCTCGAGGAGAACATCCGGCGCCGCGTCGAGCGCTTCTTCCCCAACGGCAGCTACCAGCTCATCTCCGACGCGGACTTCGACTACTCCGCCAACAGCGTGTTCGTCGAGACGACGATCGTGAAGGGCGACTGGCGCGTCACGCCGGGCGTGCGTGTCGAGGACGTGCGCATCGACGGGCAGGACACGCTCACGGCGAACGCTCCCAAGCGTGAGCAGGACTTCAGCGAGGTGCTGCCGGCGCTCAGCGCCTCGTACCTGATCGACGACACGTGGTCGGTCTACGCGAACGTGCAGTCGTCGTTCAAGGCGCCGGAGGCCCAGCACATCGACCTGGCGGCGAATCCCCAGGACCTGTCGGCGCAATACGCGTGGGTGTACGAGCTGGGCACGCGCGGCGAGTTCTTCGATCGGCGCCTCGCGGCGGACCTGACGCTGTACCAGATCGAGTACGAGGACCGCATCGAGCCCAACCCCGACATCTTCAACGTCTTCGACAACATCGGGCGCACGCGGCACCAAGGGGTCGAGCTCGCGCTCGACGGCGACCTCTCCAGCGTGGCCTTCGACGGCCTGACGGCCTTCGCGAGCGCGTCGTACAACGACTCCGAGTACCTGAAGGGCCAGTACGAAGGCAACCAGCTCACCGGCACGCCGCACTGGCTGCTGTCTTGGGGCGTGCGCTGGGAGCACGCGCGCAGCGGCCTGTGGACCGGCATCGACGGCGTGTACGTCGACGACGCCTTCTCCGACCGCGACAACACGGTCGCGATCAACGCCGCCGGCACGCGCGGCATCCGGCCCGCGTACTCGATCTGGAACGCGCGCGTCGGCTTGCGGCGGCAGCTCTCGAAGAACTGCCAGCTGCGCGCGACCGTGCTGACGCGCAACCTGCTCGACGAGGAGTACTTCGAGGTGCGCTCGGGCCGCGGCCTGTACGCAGGCGCACCCTTCAGCTACGGCGCCGAACTCGGCCTGACCTTCAGCTTCTGAAAGCACGAACCATGCGACGCAACCTGGCCCTTCTTCCGCTCGCGCTCGCGCTCGGAGCCTGCGCGACGACGTCGACGCACGCGCCTGCGCTCGATCCCGGCGTTGTCCCGACGCGTGAGTTCGAGGTGCGCGGTGAGCGCGCCTTTCTCGCTGGCCACGAGGTCGACCTGTGGGGGATCCGCAGCGGCAACGCGCTCCTGAGTCCCAACATCACCGAACGGCACGTGCGCGCGCTCGACACGATGGTCGCGCACGGGATCAACTTTCTCGGGGTGTACCTGCAGGGCAGCCACGGCGGCTGGCCCGATCCGGAGGCGGGGCCGAACGCGTTCCGGCGCGACGGAAGCTTGAAGAAGGACTTCGGCGAGCGCCTGGAGTGGCTCGTGCGCGAGTGCGACGCGCGCGGGATGGTCGTGCTCGTCGGCATCCTCTCGCCGCGCAAGGATCAGGTGCTCGAAGGCGAGGCCTCGGTGCAGCGCGCCGTCGAGGAAGCGGCCGCGTTTCTCGAGCGGCGCGGCCTGCGCAACGTGATGGTCGACATCGTGCACGAGTTCGACCACACCGAACGCATGGACCAGGACGTGCTGCGCGAGCCCGATGGCGCGGCGAAGAAGGCGCGGCTCGTCGGCTGGTTCCATTCGGCCTCGCGCGGCATCGAAGCCGGCGTGTGCCCTTACGAGAAGTCGCCGACGGCGGACTCGTTCCCCGGCATGGACCTCCGCATCATCCAGAAGTCGATGCCGATTCCTGCGCGCGGTTTCGTCGTCAACGTCGAGACGCAGAAGCAGGACGCCTACGAGAACGACGGCTTCTTCACCGAGGGGCACGTCGACGCGATGGTCGCCGATTGGGAGCGCTTCCTCGCGGCACCGAACGCGGTGATGCTCTTCCACGCGGCCTACATCCAGGGCGTCGGCAACTTCTCGGGCACAGCGCCGCATCCTGAGATGGGCGGCTGGGGAACGAGCCCGAGCGATCGTGGTGTGCGCTTCTACTACGAGTGGGTGAGGGACCATGTCGGGCGCTGGGAATTCCCGCGCCACGTGCAGGAGGTGCGCTGATGGACACGCGGAAATTCGTGGTGATGGCGTTGCTCGCGTTGCCGGCGCTCGCGCAGCATCCGCTGCAGGCGCCGACGCGGGCGCAGCCGAAGACGGAACCTGTCGCGACGCGCGAGTTCGAGCTGCGCGGCGGCGAGAGCTTTCTCGGCGGCGAGAAAGTCAAGTTGTGGGGCGTGCGGGTGAACAACTCGCTGATGAGTCCCGCGGTCGCGGAGCGGCTCGTCAACAACCTCGACAATTACGCCGCGCACGGCATCAACCTGATCAGCCTGTCGCTGCAGGGCACCAACGGCGGATTCCCCGACGTCGACGCGGGCCCGAACTGCTTCACGCCGGACGGGCGCATCGTCGGCGGCTACGCGCGGCGGCTCGAATGGATCGTGCGCGAGGCGGACCGGCGTGGCATGGTCGTGTGCCTGACGCTGATGATGCCGCGCAAGGACGAGCTCCTCCGCGACGAGGCCGCGGTCAAGCTCGGAATCGAGTCGACGGCGACGCTGCTCGAACAGCGCAAGCTGCGCAACGTCGTCGTCAACCTCTACCAGGAGTTCAGCCACCCCACGCGCATCGAGTACGACTTCTTCCGCGAGCCCGACGGCGAGTCGAAGAAGGCGCAGCTCACGGCGTGGTTCAAGGCCATCGCGCCGCAGATCGAGGTCGGCATCTGCCCCAACCACCTGAGTGGCTCGAAGACGGCCTACCCGGGTTGTGACGTGCAGATGATCCACGAGGCGATGGCGATTCCGGCGACGGGATTCGTGCTCAACACCGAGACGCCCGATCCCGACCTCCCCGGTCACGAGGGCGTCGTCAACCGCTTCCACATCGCGCGCATGCAGGAGACCTGGAGCGAGTATCTGGCCGGTGGCCCGCGGATCGCGATGCTGTTCCGCTCGCCCTACCTCGAGGACGTGCGTGGGCAGCAGGGCACCGGGCCCAACCTCGAGATCGGTGGACGCGGGAGCGGCGATTCCGACCGGGGCGTGCGCTACTACTTCGACTGGCTGCGAGAAAACGTCGGGCGCTGGGAGTTCCCGCGGCACGTGCGCTGAGCCCGAGCGTGTCCGGCGCGGGCGGGCGGGGTAGGCTCTTGCCCCGCCGCCCGTGAACGCCCTCCGTTACGCCTCCTTCGCCCTGCGCGGCTTCGTGCGTCGCGGTGCGCCGCTGCACCTGACGCTGTTCGTCACGGGGCGCTGCAACGCCCGTTGTCGGCACTGTTTCCACTGGCGCGAGGTCGCGGCCGGGGTCGCGGGGCCGAGTGCGGAGGAAGTCGAGCGTCTCGCGCAGTCCTGCGCGCGCCTGGGGCCGCTCGTGTGGGTGAGCTTCGGCGGTGGCGAGCCGTTCCTGCGCAAGGACCTCGCCGACCTGGCACATTCGTTCGGGCGGCGCGGGCTGCGGCATCTCGCGATTCCGACCAACGGTCTCGTCGAGGAGCGCCAGCACGAGGCGGTGGCGCGCATCCTGGCCGAAAACCCGGAGCTCTTCCTGTCGGTGGCGGTGAGCTTCGACGGGCCCGAGGCGATCCACGACTCGATCCGGCAAGTGCCCGGAGGTCACGCACGTTCGAAGGCGAGCGTGAAGGCCCTGCGCGAGCAGCGCGCGCGCTTGCCGCGCGAGCAGGCCGAGCGCCTCGGCGTCGGGATCCTCGTGACGCTCACGAGCGAGAACCAGCACGTGCTAGCGCAGCACCTCGAGGAACTCGTCGCGGAGCTCGCGCCCGACAACGCGACGCTCAACCTCGCGCGAGGCACGGCGATGGAGCCGCACCTCCTCAAGGTCGATCTCGAACGCTACGCAGCGCTCGTCGCGACCAAGCGCCGCCTGCAGGCCGAACGCAAGCTGCCGTACTTCGACTTCCCGCTGGCGAAGCTCGCCGCAGCGCGCGACCGCGTGATGTACGAGCACGTCGAGCGTGTCGCACGCGGCGATCTCAGCCGGCACCTGCCGTGCACGGCGGGCACGTTGTCGGCCGTGATCCTCGAGAACGGCGAAGTGCACCCGTGCGAGATCCTCGGGCGCTCGCTCGGCAACCTGAACGACGTCGGCTGGGACCTCGGGCGCGTGTGGGAGAGCGCGGAGGCGCGCTCGCTGCGCGAGGAGATCGAGCGCACGCGTTGCGCGTGTACGTGGGAGTGCGCGCAGGCCGACAACGTGCTGTTCGGGCCGCGCGCGTGGCCGCGGCTCGCGCGCGAGCTTGTGGGAGGCGCGTGATGCGGCTCGCGGTGCTCATCCCGTGCCACAACGAGGCGGCGGTGATCGTGCGCAAGCTGCGCAACCTCGCGGCCGCCGAGTATCCCGGTTCGGACGAGCCGCAGCTCGTCGTCGTGATCGACGACGGCAGCAGCGACGCGACGGCGGGGCTCGCGCGCGCGGAACTGGCTGTTCTTGCGCCGAAAAGTGGTGCCGCGGCTCGGGTGGAAACGAGCGTGGTCCGGAACGACGTGCGGCCAGGGAAGAGCGGCGCGATCGAAGCAGGGTTGCGCGCGGTGGCGGGGCGTTGTGACGTGGTCGTGCTCACCGACGCTGATGTGCTGATAGAGCCGCAGGCGCTGGTCGAGCTCGCGCGGGCCTTCGAACGCGATCCGCGCCTAGGAATGGCGACGGGCGCACAGCGCTTCGTACGTTCCTTGAGCGACGACGGCACGCTGCGCGGCGCGAGCGGGAGCGCGCTCGAGCGTGAGCCGAGCTTCTACGACTGGGCCGCGGCGTGCGTGCGCAAGCTCGAGAGTCGCGTGGGCCTCGTGTTCAGCGTGCACGGCCAGCTGATGGCGTGGCGGGAGTCGCTCGCGCTCGTGCCGACCGCGGGGATCGCGGCGGACGACCTCGACTTGATGTTGCAGGTCCGTTCGAAGGGCGAGCGCATCGAGCAAGTCGCACGAGCCGTGTTCTGCGAGGTGCGCGCGCCCAGGGGCGACGCGCGCCGGCAGCAGGTTGCC
>JABWBL010000078.1 GCA_013360535.1 Planctomycetaceae bacterium | reverse complement strand
CTCCGGCCTACCCGACCGAGCTCGACGACTCCAGCCGTTTCGACGGCCGCGGCAAGGTCGAGATCCACCTCGCCGTGCCGGCGGGCGTCGCCGTGCCCGAGCGCTGGACGGTCACGTTCACTCCCGCGGTGGCCCGCCTCGGCGGCGAGCGCGCCGTCGGTCGCCGGGTCGAGGTGACCTCCGGCCCGACCGTCGAGATCGACGACGTGCAGCTCGGCGCCTACACCGTGCGCGCCAGCGCCGGGGACATGGAGAGCGAGCCCTACGAGTTCGAGCTGCGCAAGCCCGACGAGGTCGACGTCGTCTTCCCGCTCACGCTGCGCGAGCGCGGCTACATCTCGGGTCGTGTCGTCGACGCCCGCGGCACGCCGGTCGCAGGGCTCGCCGTGCACCTCCTCGCCCAACGCGGCGAGTTCCGCCGCGAGGTCAAGACCGACGCGAGCGGCACCTACACGTTCCCCAAGGTTCCCGACGGCGACTACCGCGTGCGCGTCGGCTCGCCCGAGGCCGCGCTCGCCGCCGTCGAGGACCTGAGCTTCGTCGCGCCGTCCGCGCACCTGCGCGACCTGTCGACGCCGCTGATGGGCACGCTCAACGTGCGCGTGGTCGACGAGAACGGCGTCGGGCTCACGGGCGTCAAGGTGCAGGGACTGGGGCTCGCCAGCGGCGCCTTCGAGCTCCTCACGGGTCCCGACGGTCGCGCCAGCGTCGGCCCCTGCGTCGGCGGCGACCTCAAGCTCTACGCCAGCGACCCGACGGCCGGGAACGGCGACGCGCAGCTCCACTTCCATCCCGACGAGGGCCCCGGCGAGATCGAGATCCGCCTGCGCCGTTGACGGTTTCCGCTTTCGCCCCCCACCTTCGATCGGACCCGCCTTGCCCGCTCAACCCCTCGTCGACCTCGCGTCCCTCGACCTCACTCGCGTGCTGGTGAGCTCGGACGAGATCCGCAAGCTCTGCCGCCAGCGCAACCGCTTCGCGATGCTCGACGGGATCCTGCACGACGCGCCGCAGGAGCAGCTGGTCGTGGGCTTCAAGGACCTCTCCGCGGAAGACTGGTGGGCGCCCGACCACATCCCGGGCCGACCGATCTTCCCCGGCGTCCTGCAGCTCGAGGCCGCGGCCCAGCTCGCGACCTGGCAGTTCCTCTCCTACCAGTCCAAGGACCCCGGCCAGTTCGTCGGCTTCGGCGGCCTGAACGAGACCCGCTTCCGCGGCGTCGTGAGCCCGCCCGCGCGGCTGATCCTCGTCGCCAAGACCGTGCGCGTGCGCAGCTCGATGTTCACCTACGCCGCGCAGGGCTTCGTCGATGGCAAGCTCGTCATGGAGACGGAGATCCTCGGCGTCGTAGTGTGAACGGGTGGGAGCTGAAGTGCCCTCGACGATGAAACGATCCTTCGCAGCGCTGCTCCTCGTCGCCAGCTTCGGCTGCTCGAAGCAGCCGGAACCGCCGCGGCACGTGCTCCTGATCGTCGTCGACACGCTGCGCGCCGATCACCTGTCGTGCATGGGCTATCCGCGGCCGACCTCGCCGCACATCGACGCGCTCGCGGCCGAAGGCGTGCTGTTCGAGCGCGCGATCTCGCAGGCGTCGTACACGAGCCCCTCGATGGTGTCGCTGATGACCGGGCGCTACATCGCGAAGGAGCGCCTCGACATCCCCGCCGAGCTGCCGACGCTGGCGGAGAGCTTCGCCAAGGCCGGCTGGGTGACGGCGGGGTTTTCCTCGAACCCGCTGGTGAGCGTCGAGAACGGTTTTGGGCGCGGTTTTGCGCCGTTTCAGCGCATCGACGAGTACGGCAGCGACGAGGCGATCGCCCAGTGGTTCGCGAGCGTCGGGACCAAGCCGAGCCTGACGTACATCCACATCACCGAGCCCCACGATCCTTACGTGGTGCCGAACGGGCCGAGCGAATGGCGCGAGAGGCCGGACCTCCTGCCGGGCGACCGCGCCGAGTACCTGCCGCGCATCGCGAAGGAACTGGGCCTCGAAGCCGCGGAGCGCGACATCGCACGCATCCGCGAGGAAATCGGCGGCTACGACGACGATGTGCGCTACGCGGATGCGCGCGTCGGCCGTTTTCTCGAGCTCTTTGCGGCGGCGGGGCTCGCGGAGCGTGGCGTCGTCGCTCTGACGGCCGACCACGGCGAAGGGCTGTGGGAAAAAGTGGCGCTGATGAACGGCCAGCGCGGGCAAGCGCTGCGCCGCGGCGAGAACCCGACGCTCTTCAACACGCTGATGCCCACGCACGGCAACCAGGTGCACCGCGAGCTCGTCAACGTGCCGCTCGTGCTGCGCGGCGCGAAGCTGCCCAAGGCTCGCCGTGTCGCGACTCCCGTCGAGAACGTGGACCTGTTTCCGACGCTGCTCGAACTGTGCGACCTCCCCACGCCCGGTGGACTGCAGGGCGAGAGCCTGCTGCGTCAGCTCGACGGCTCGAAGGCCCGCAAGGATCACGCCTTCAGCTTCACGCGCTTCAACACGACCGTGTTCAGCCCCGAGGGCTGGGCGCTGATCCTGCCGACGGCCGAAGGTGAGTGCGGCGAAGGGATCCGGCTCGAGCTGTTCGACCTGAACAAGGACCCGCACCAGCGCCACGACGTCTCGAAGGAACATCCCGACGTCGTCGAGCGCCTGCGCAAGGTCGCGCAGGAGCGGCTCGAGCGGGGCATTCGCGGCCAGATGAAGGTCAACGACGCATCGATGGCTGCGCTCGAGCAGCTCGGTTACGTCGACAAGATCGAGCGCGAGAACCTGCGCCGCGAGCTCGACGCGCTCTCGAATGCGGACCTGATCGCCAAGCACCTGAACATGGCGACGCCCTGCCCCGAGCGCCTGCTCGCGGCGGAAGTGCTCAGCCTTCGCACGCTCGAGACGCCGGAACGCGAAGCGCTCGCCAAGCTCGTGCCGTTCGAGACCTCGCGCGCGGTGCTCGACTTCTACGAGCAGCTGCTCGCGCGCTGAACGCCACGCGCGCCGCTCCTGTTCAGGGGATCGTGAACTCGAGCCCGTCCGTCAGGCCCGTGTTCCACGGGTCGGCGGGATCGCGGTACCAGTACTGGCAGTAGACCGTCGCGCCCGGCACGAGCTGCGGATCCGAGCCGGAGCGGATCAGCGCGTTCATGTCGGTCGCGAACGTGCCCGAACAACCCGTCGTGCCGCCGGAACCTTGCACCCACGTGCGGCGCACCGGCGCGCGCACGCACATCGTGCCGCCCTGGTACGCAGCGGCGTGCGGCTGCTGGCCGTAGAACAGGAGCCCGTTCTTCGACGCGAGGATGTCGCTCGCTTCGACGATGAAAGGTGTCGGCGCCGTCGCCGAAGGCGCGCCCGTGAAGCCGATCGCCGGCACGCAGAAGGCCGAGTTGATCTTGGCCGTGCAGTACGTGACCGCGTGGAACGCCGGCGGAATCCGGTAGTCCCAGATGCCGCGCCCGTAGGTGCCGTAGCGCACGAGGTCCGTGCCGACGAACTCGACCGACCAGTAGAGCGTGAGCGGCGCGACGCCGCCGGAGAGGTTGCTCCACGTCCCCAGCGCACGTTCGAAGCGCCACGGCCCGGCCTCGGTCGCCGCGTACACGTCGCCCGTGCCATCGCGCGCGTACACGAGGTCGTACACCATCGTCGCCGGCAGTCCGGCCGTGAGCGCGCTCCAGTTCTGCCCGCCGTCGAGCGTGCGCAGCACACCCGGCGCGCTGTAGCCCGAGCCGCCGACGACGGCCTCGAGCGCGTTCGTCGGGTGCACCGCGACCGTGTTGCCGTAGAAGTAGTGCTCGTTGGGACCGGTCGACGCCGACTGCGTCCAGTTCGTGCCGTGGTTCGTCGAAAAGTACAGCCGTCCGGCGTCGTCGACGGCGTAGGCACGCTGCGCATCGCTCGGCGCAAAGCCCAGCGCCGTCAGGTAATTCGCCGCACCCGCGGAAAAATCCTGCGTCGAGTGGACCACACTCGTCCACGTTCCGGGTGCGGTCTTGTTGAAGCGGTAGAGCCGCTCCGCACACAGGAAGTAACTCGTCGCGAGCAGCGGGTCGGCGACCACGGGCGGCAGCCACAGGTGGTTCGAACCCGCGGGAAAGTCGACGTACGCCGTCAGCGACGGATTCGACTGCCCTTCCTGCACCAGCGTGAAGCCGGGGTAGTTGCTGAAGACGACCGCGTGCGTGCCATCCGACGACGTCAGGTGGCCGTAGTCGCCGCTGATGAGCTGCGTCAGGTTCGTCGACGGTCCGGAGCCGGTCGAAGCCTGCACGAAGCCGCGCTGGTAACCCTGATCCTGCGCACCCGCGAGCACCAGCGACGGATTCGTCGCCGACGTCAAGGTCGAGTAGTACTGGCTGACGCCGAGCCCCGACATCGACCAGTTGAGCGGACTGGAGCCGGACGTCGCGCTGTGCCAGATGCCGCCGTCCATGCAGTAGAAGAAGCTCTCGCCGCTCGCACTCTGCGGGTCGGGCCAGGCGTAGATGCCCATCGTGTCGGCGTGCAGCTTGCGCAACGGATCGCCGTAGTACGCGCCCCAGTCGTTGAGCTTGGTGAACGACGCGCCGCCGTTGGTCGAGCGGAAGGCCTCGACGCCGCCGTAGAGGACGACCTGCGGGTTGACGGTCGAGGCGCACATTTCCGCCCAGAAGTCGCCCGGCGTGTGCACCTGGGTGGCGCTGGTCCCCGCGTTGTCGGAGCGGTGGATCGTCCAGCCGCCCGCATTCAGCGCGACGTACAGCGTCGGCGCTCCCGCTTCGGAGCCCGTGATCACGGCGTCGGTCGCCGCGCTGTTGATCAGCGCGAGCGGCGCGAACGTGAAGCCCGCGTCCGTCGAGCGGTGGATCCGCCCGCGGTGCGCGACGAACACATTGTTCGCGGCGAGCGGACCCGTGCGCGGCACCCACGCGTCGGAGTTGCCCGTCGTCGACATCTGGAAGCGCTTGGTGAACGTGCGCGCGTAGTCGGTCGACACGTACAGCGCCGGCACGTTCCCGGCGAGGTTGGTCTGCGCCCACACGACGACCGTGCGCTGCGCGTCGTCGAACTGGCGCAGCTCGCGGACCGACGTGACCGCACTCAAGCCGCTCGGCGTCTCCCAAGTCTGGCCCTGGTTGCGCGTCACGCGCAGCCCGAGCGAGGAGTTGGCGCACACGAGCACGTCCGGCGCTCCCACGGTCTCTCCCGGAAGCGCGAGCACCTCGCTCACCCCGCCGTACAGGTTGTCGCCGAGCGGCACCCAGCCCGTCCCGCCACGGTCGCAGCGCCACACGCCGCCGAGTGCGGAACCGCCGTACACCTGCGTGCCGTCGGGCGAGAGCACCGCGCACATCATGCGCCCCGCCTGGTTCTTGCTGCCGACCTCGGTCCACGCGTTCGTCGACAGGAACGCGATCCCGCTCGACGCGCGCGCGTTGCGCAGCTCCATCTCGACCAGCGCGTTGTCGCGCTCGATCGCCTTCCAATCGACGTCGGGCGCCGTGCGGTGCAGTTCCGCATACCAGCGCTTGCGCGCGCTCTTGTTGGCGGCCTCCGTGCCTTCGCCAAGGCGATGCTCGGTCGGCGCCGGGAGCGAACGTCCCGCGATCTCGGGCGCGATCAGGAGCCGTCCGTCGGTCGAGTCTTCCGTGGAGGCGGGTTCGGGAGCACAGGCGGCGAGCCCGAACGTGACCAGCGAGACGACAAGGCGCTTCATCCCCCCATCTTCCGCGGGATTCGCACCTCCGTGCAGTGCTTTTTTCTGGAACGTCGCCGGATCGCTGGAGCCGCAACGGTCTCGGCTAGTCGTCGAGGAACGCGCCGAACGACGGCGGGGGCGGCGGAGTCGGCTTGGCTTCGCCCTCGCTGCCGAGGATCGCGAGCACGTCGAGCTCGACACACTCCGACGCGCTGCCGACGAGCTCGGAGATCGACGGCCGGGTCGAGCCGCCCTCGCCGCTGATCGCTTCCTTGACGTACGTGCCGTGCTGCGCGCGCACGACGAGCTCGAACTGCGGCGTGCCGTCCTCGGCGGGCGTCGCGAGCTCGGCCTTGGTGACCTCGATCCAGCGCTGGCGATCCATGTCCGCGCGGCGGTGCGCGACGCGACTGGGAGTCTTCTGCACGATCTCCAGGCGCGGTCCGACGAGCGCGGCCACCTTCGCGGGATCGAGCGGCGCCGCCGCACGCACGAGCGCGCGGTATTCCTTGGCGTGCTGCTCTTCCTTGATCTGAGCGACGCGCGTCTTCTCGGTCCAGTGCAGCCCGAGCACCTCGAGCCGGCCCTCGTTGCGCCGGTTGATCTCGGCCTCGCAGGCCGCGAGGTCGACCTCGAAGCACTTGGGGTTGAGGAGCTCGACCACGAACGTGCGGCCCTCGCCCAGCATGCGCACGTTGACGTCCTCGCGCCCCGCGCCGTGGAACTTGTTCTTGCGCGTCTTGAAGGCGGCGCCGAGCACCCAGCCGACGAGCTCCTGCACCGAATCGCGCGACAGCTTGCCGAAGCCTTCGCAGCGTTCGCAGCCCTTGCGGCGCCGCGGATGCCCCTTGCAATCGGGGCAGAAGAACACGGTCTGCGGCAGGTCGCGCGTGAGCTTGCGGTAGCGGCCCTCGACGAACACCTTCGCGTTGGGCGTCGGGACGCCGGAAGTCGGAAACGATTGCACGATCACCTCTTGGGGAAGCTCGCGGCGGCCTCCTGCGGCCGGCGCGGAACGACTGGGACGTTCTGGAACGGCGCGCAGGGTAGCGGAGCACGCTCGCCACCCGCAACCTTGGCGCCGTTTGCCCCGCCCCGCGCGGCGTTGTACGGTTCCCTTCCGGGGCCCGCCGAGCGTGGCCCGCCGTCCCCCCAAGCCCCCGCCATGCCTCCGAGCGCGCCGAGCCCCGCCCGTCTGCCGTCGGTGATCGTCACGCTGCCGACGTGGAACGAGAGCCAGAACGTGCTCGAGCTCTCGAAGGCGCTGCTCGCGCTGGGGCCGAACTACCAGGTGCTCGTCGTCGACGACAACTCCCCCGACGGCACGTGGAAGCTCGTGCGCGACGCGGGCGCGAGCGAGCCGCGCCTGCACCTGCTCCATCGCACGGAAGACAAGGGGCGCGGGGCCGCCGGTCGCGCGGGCTTCCTGAAGGCGATCGAGATGGGCGCCGACGTCGTGGTCGAGATGGATGCGGACTTCTCGCACCAGCCGCGGTTCGTGCCGAAGCTCGTCGAGCGCCTGCTCGCGCCGGACAAGGAAGTTGGCCTCGTGCTCGGCTCGCGCGCCGTCGCCGGCGGCAGCGACGACGACCGCGGTGCGATCCGGCGCGTGATCACGCTCGCGGCGAACCTCTACATCCGCATCCTGCTCGGTGTTCCGGTCAAGGACTGCAACTCGGGCTTCCGCTGCTGGCGGCGCTCGACGCTCGAGCGCATCCACGTGGCGGACACGTTCTCGAGGGGCCCGGCGATCGTGCAGGAGCTGCTCTTCAAGACCGCGCGCGCGCGCATCGGCATCGCCGAAGAAGGCATCGAGTTCATCGAGCGCCAGCGCGGCGAGTCGACGTTGACCTTCCGCATCCTGATCAAGGGCTACACCACCGTGCTCAAGTTGCGGTGGATGGCGATCCTCGGCAAGCTCTAGAGAATGCAAGCCCAGCGGCGAGAGTGGATCGGCCTCGCGCTGGCGCTCGCCGCCTATGCGCTGGTGCGCGCGCTCGTGCTGCACACGAACTTCGACGAGTTCGCGATGCCGCAGTTCGAGCTGTTCCCGATGGGAACGATCCCGCTGCTCGCGGGCGTCGACGGTGGCTTGCCCGTGGCGCGTGTGTACGACAACTCCGCCGGGCAGCTGCTCGTCGGCTGGCTCGCGACGCCGTTCTACGCGCTGTTCGGCGAGACGTACCTCGCGCTCAAGCTCGTGCCGCTCTCGCTCGGGGCGCTCGCGCTCGTGTTCCTGTGGCTCGTCGTGCGCGAGAGCGCCGGCGCGCGTGCGGCGAACCTCGCGGGCTTCCTGTTCGCGCTCGCACCGACGACGCTCGTCAAGTACTCGACCTTCGCCTCGGGCAACCACTTCGAGACGCTCGCGTTCAACGCGCTCGCGCTGTGGGCGACGTTGCGGTTGCATCGTGCGGGAGCGACTCCGGCGCGGCTCTTCGGCGTCGGCGTCGCGTGGGGCTTCGCAGCCTTCGTGTTCCTCGGCGCCCTGTCGACGATCGCACTGCTCGCGGCCGTCCATCTCGGGCTGCGCGGCTGGCGCGCGGCGCTCAGGGACACGCCGTGGCTCGGTGGCGGCTTCGCACTCGGCGTCTCGCCGCTCCTCGCGCTCAACGTCGCCACGGGCTGGCGCGGTTTCAATTTCTTGCAGAGCAAGTTCACGACCGAAGGCTCCGGAACGGACTTCGGACTGGTGGGAAAGCGCCTCGCGAGCTTTCTCGGTGAGCACCTCGTCGCCGCGACGCAATTCCGTGATTTCGCCGGGCTTTCCGGCCAGTCCGCGCGCTGGTTGTTCCTGGCCGCGTTCGCCGTCGGATACGCGCTGCTGGTTCCTGCGGCGCTGCGCGGCGTGGCGACGCTCGCGAAGGGCACCTTCGGTCGCGGTGCGAACTCCCCCACACGGCTCGACGACGCGCTCGCGACGCTCCTGTGCGCCTACTTGCCAATGACGGCGCTCGCTTTCGCGACGAGCGGGCTCGAGATCGCGCCGAAGGAACCTCCCATGGAGGCGGAAGGCTACCGCTACTTCAACACGCACCTGTTCTACGCGCTCGGAGTGATCGCGCTCGGCACTTCGAGGCTCGTTTCACGGCCGCTCGGGCTCGCGTTCGCCGCTCCGGCGCTCGCCGCGGGGCTCTTCAACGGCGCGCTCGTCGATTGGAGCTTCTCGCACACGGGCCTCGGCGCCCGCTACGACGGCTTCAACGTCAAGCAGACCGCGAACCAGCTGCTCACACCGCGCAACGGTTACACGGTCGAGCAGGCCTGCGCGATGACCGACGCCTACGAACCGGGCGTGCGCGCTTGGCTGTACGTCGGAATGGGTCGTGTGCGAGCGATGCAGCGAGTGCTCAAGGCGCGCGGCGGCGAGCTCGACCTGTGGAGCCTGCTCGGCGAGTTTCCCGAGCGCGCACGCCCCGAGGTGGCGCGTGGCATCGGCGTCGCGTTCCGGCACATGGCGCGTGTGCAGAGCAAGCTGGACGCGCGTTTCGTGAACCTGATGCGCGAACGAATCGCCGCCGCTGACCCGCTCGCGCCCTACGCGCTCGAAGGGCTCGCCACGGACTGGGAAGTCGCGGTCGCCTGGGACCTCGAGAAGCGCCTGCCGGAGCTGCGCGCGCTCCACGGCGCGCTCGAGAAGGAGCCGACGCTCGCCCCGCACTTCGCGCGCGGCGCTCTGCCCCGTCTCGGCGACAAAGGCGAAGACGGTTCCGGTGTACAGCCGCTCGCGGTGGGTCAGGGTGATGTCGCGGCCCGCCTTTTCGTCCCGCACCACGGCGGTCGCGACCCGCTGTTGCGTCGTCATGCTGTCCGGCAGCGCGACCGGCTGGGGCCGCACGTCGAGGCTCTTGATGGCGAGGGCGAGGTTGGGCACGCGGCGCCCGGCCGCGGCCAGGAACACCTCGCCGGAAAGCACGTTTTGAAACATGCCGCGCCAGTTCCCCTCTTCGCCGACGTAGCCGATCACCTGCAGGCGGAACGGCTCGGGGCGCACGGTGACGAGCTCGACGCCGAACGCCTCGGTCGTTTCTTCGTCGACCAGGCTGGAGGGGGGGCGCACGGTGAACTGCTTCGTGCGGGTGTTGTAAAAGATCTCCGGCGGCGTGAACGCATCGTACACCCAGTCGCGGCCGCGATTCTGGGCCCGCGGCGGCGTCCAGGTTTCCGTCTTGATCGGCGGGGCATCGGGCGCGGTCGACGTGTACTGGGCCTCGACGAGCTGGGCCTGGCGCATCGCCTCGCCCGGGGCGGACTTGTGCCGCATGGTCAGCATCCCGAAGCCCCCGGCCGAACCGATGGCGAGCAACAGCGCCGCGCCGAGCAGGACCTTTTCGCTGGAAACCGCAGCCATGTTCAGAAGGCCCGCCGGG
>JABWBL010000699.1 GCA_013360535.1 Planctomycetaceae bacterium | reverse complement strand
CGCAGCTCGTCGAGGTCGCGCGCGCGCTGGCCGAGGTCGACGCTGAGCTCGTCGAGCCGACCCTGCAGCCGCTCCGGCTCCGCGCTGCCCCAGCGTGTCTCCCAGCGCCGCAACCGCTGGTCCTGATCGGAGAGGCGCGAACTTTCCTTCGCGAGCGCCTCCGTCACGGAGGCGAGCCTCGCTGCCACCAGGTCCGCCCGATCGTCAGACTCGAAGTCCGCTCGCGCGTCCTGCAGCGAGCGCCGCAGCTGGTCGAGCCGCTGCGCGAGCTGCGTCGTCTCGTCGGGCGTCACGCGCGGCAGGGACTCGAGCTCGCTCACGCGCTCCTGGAGCGTGTGGAGCTGCTGGGCCGCCAGCGCGGTCGCGACCGCGAGGCCTGTGCAGAGGAGGAGCACTTTCATCGGGGCAGGGCCTTCCGTGGGCACCCACTCAGGCGGGTGTCGGGGTATGCGGCTTCCTATCGGTCCCCGCGGCATTCCCAAGGAAATCCCATTTCGAGGCGGAGCCCCGTCAGCACCCTCGCCTGCCAAGAATTTCCACCTTGGCCGGGCCCCGGAACGCCGCCGCCCGCGCCCGGAACGGATCCGGACGCGGGCGGCGTGGGGGAGAGCGGCGCGTTACTTGAAACGCAGGCGCACGCGCTCCGCCTCGTCGACCTTGCGCGCGAAGGCCACGAAGCCCGCGTACTCGGCGGCCGGGATCACCTGCGCCGGCAGCACGAACTCGCGCACGATCGTGAAGCCTTCGGGGCCCGCATCCTCCAGCGCGAGCCGGTAGCGCGCACCGCGGAACTCCTCGACCACCTCGGGAAACTCGCCGAGGCGCTCGCGACCGGCGGGCAGCACGAAACGTGCGCGCACGACGTTCGTCGACGACGACCCGATCATGTACGGCAGCTTGCGCTCGCCCTCGCCGCTCGCGCGCCCCGAAAGCCCGAGCGCCGGGAACGGCAGCTTGCACACGAACTCCTCGCCCGCGGGGTCGAGCAGGCGCTTGTGCGCGCCCTTCGCGCGGATCGCCGCCGGAGCGTCGTCCTTCAGGCCGAGCACCTCGTACTCGCTGACGCCCAGGCCCGGAATGACGCGCGACACGATGCCGGTCACCGTGCGCTTCATCTGCGTCTCGGGGATCTCGCGCAGCTGCTCCTTCAGCGCGAAGCCGACGTTGCCGGTGAAGTCGAGCGTGACCTCCGCCGTCGCCTCGCGGCCTTCAGCGAGCGTCACGAGCACGCCCATCGAGTCGCCGGCGCGTTGCTGGGGCGCGATGTCGGGCATCGCGGTCCACGTGCGGCGCGTCGCGGAGAACGCGACCGCATTCGGCGCGTTCGCGATCATCCGACCGTAGGGCAGCGTCTTGCTCGACAGGTCACACCACGCCGGCTCGCCGTCCGCCGGCTTGACGAGCACGAGCAGCTGGTTCATCCAGTCGCGCGCGTCGGGGAACAGGTTCTCAGGATCCGGCTCGGCCGCCGGATCGACGCCGCGCGACCACACGAGCTCGTGCTCGATGCCGACCGCCCGCAGCAGCGCGGAGTACAGGAAAGCCGCGTTGCCGTCGCGCGTGAGCAGCGCCGCGAGCGCGGAAGTGCGCGCGGTGCCGCTGCGCTTGTCGAGCGAGTGGGCGACGAAGCGGTGCAGCGCGATGGCGCGTTCCGTCTCGGTCTCGGTGCCCTCCGCCGCGAGGTTGGCGGCCTCGATCAGCTGCGGGGCGAG
>JABWBL010000698.1 GCA_013360535.1 Planctomycetaceae bacterium | reverse complement strand
CTTGCCGCCGGGGGTGCGCGGGTGCTCGCGCAGCAGCATCCAGGCCGAGAGGCGCTGGTCGATCGGCGCGCTCGTCTCCGACGAGAGCTGCTCGATCACGTCGAGCGCGGCGCCGCGGATCTCCGGCTGCAGCTTCTCGCCTCCGAGCAGGTCGCGCACGCGGGCGAGCGCGTCCTTGAGCGACTTCGCCTGCACCAGCTGGCGGCGCAGCGCCTCGACCGGATCCAGCGCGCGGCGCAGGAGCTCGACCTCGCACTTGGCGATGTTGCCCGACACGCGGTACATCGTGTCGTTCTCGGCGAGGAGGCGCGTCTTCTTCCACCAGTTCGACCACTTCGTGCCGTCGACGCCGATCTGCGCCAGCGCGTTGCGGATCGTGATGTTGCTCGCCTTGCCGCCGTAGCGCAGCAGCACGGCCTTGAGGATCTCGAGCGGCTGTTCCTTGAGGCGCTTGTCGAGGCCCTGCGGGTCGATCAGGCGCTGCGCGCGCAGGTCGGTCGCCGGAAGGCGCTCGAAGATCTCGACCGCGGTGCGCAGCGGGAAGCGGTCCTTCTTGGAGCCCGGCCCGGAGAAGTGCACCAGCGCTTCCATCGTGGCGTAGTTGACTTCCTTGACCTCGCCGACGCCCCAGCCCGCGGCGTGGAAGACCACGGTGCCGACCTTGTAGGAGCGCATGTCGTCGAAGTAGATCCAGGCCTTGCGCAGGTCGATCGCCTCGCGCTTGAGGCCCGCGATCTCGAGGAACGCGTTCCACCACTCCTCCTTGCCCCAGGCGGCTTCCGAGTAGGTGAGCAGCTGGTCGGCGAGCTCGCCGATCGGCCCCCCGGCGCGCACCGTGGCGCCGACGAGCGTGGCGGCGTCGGCCGGGCGGCCCTTCTCGGCCAGCGACTCGGCGTGGATCTTGAGCGTCGGCAGGCAGCGCGAGATGCGGCGCTTGGAGCCGATCACCTCGATCGCGCGGCTGAGCTCGTCGATCTCGCCCCCCGAGGCGATCAGCGCGGTCCAGGCATCATCGAACGCTTGCCAGTTCTCTTCGGTCGCGAGGATCGTCAGGGTCATCGGTCTTCCGCTCCAAGGGCTTCTTGGGGTGACGGGACATGGGGCGTGCCGTGGCGCGCCGCGGCCGGGACGCGCCCGGCGAAGTTCGCCACCGACGATCGCGCCCCCGCCGCTCCCTGTGGGGTGCGGACGAGGGCGTTCGTCGGCCGGCATCCTAGGCAACGCCGCTTCCAATTGCACGCGGCTAGTCGATGGCCATCAGCGCGCCCTTGAGGTAACGCGAACGGGAGAAATCGGGCCGCTGGGGGTGGTCGGGCCCGGCGCCCATGGCTCCGAGCAGCTTGAGGCCCCGTCCAGCCCGGCGGGCGGCCTGGAACAGCATCCCGATGAACTGGCTCTCTTGCAGCAGCCCCGAGCAGGAGAAGCTCGCCACCAGCGCACCCGGCCGCGCGACGCCGAAGGCGAGCGCGTTGAGGTCGAGGTACTTGGCGAGGCCCGACTCGAAGGCGGTGCGCGAGCCGATCAGCTTGTGCGGGTCGACGATCACCAGTCCCGGGCGGCCGGTCTCGCCGGTCAGGCTGCGCAAGTAGGGGAAGGCGTCGGAGTGGATGAAGTCGACGTTGAGCTTGTTGAGCCGCGCCGCGTCGCGCGCGCGCTCGAGCACGACCTCGTCGATGTCGACGCCGCGCACCGTGCGCGCACCGTGGCGCGCCGCC
>JABWBL010000077.1 GCA_013360535.1 Planctomycetaceae bacterium | reverse complement strand
GCACCGCCGCCGCCGGATCCGCCGCGACGGTCGCGCCCTTCTCGCGCAGGGGCAGCGCCTTGGCCGCCGTGCGGTTCCACACGCGCACCTTGTGGCCCTTTTCCAGCAGACTTTCCGCGAAACCGGCTCCGAGGAGCCCCAAGCCGAGCACTGCGACGTCCTTCATGGCCGCAGTGTAGCGACGCGAGCCGCTCAGGAGACCGAAGGGGACGCGGGTTCGAGGAGCTGCGGCAGCCACAGAGGATCGGAGCGCGGAAGCTCGCGCAGCTCCGTCGGTTCCCGGCGTTGCTTTCGCAGCAGCGGAATGGCTTCGGGAAGCGCGTACTGCTCGCCGGTGAAGCGCTCGACGAAACGACCGCCACGCACTTCGCCACGCAGCTCCATCAGGCGCAGCGCGCGGATCAGGTCGCGCCACGGCACCGGCGCGCGCTCGCGCTCGAGCAAGGCGCGGAACAGCACGCCGTAGCGCGCGAGCAGGGCGCGCGCGAGAGTTTCCGGCGTCGTCGCGGGCCGCGCGGATCGGTCGAGCAAGGCCCAACGGCCCGTGGAGACGGCGAAATCGTGGCGCCGTGAAGGCGGACGCATCAGGTGGCGCAACGCGCCGAAGTTGTCGCTGGTCGCGAGGCCCAACGCCACGAGCTCGGCGAGGCCGCGGTCGACGTCGACCGACAGCTGGCCCGTGGCGCGCGGAAGTTCGTCGGCGAAGCTCGCGCCGCGTTTCGCGAGTGCGTCGTGCACCGAGCGTGCGGGCCAGGAGAGTTCGGGTGCAACTTCACTTCGCTCGAAACCAAGCCACAGGTCGGCCTGCTCGCGCGGAAAGAACGCGAGCGGCGTCGCGCGCAACGCCGTGCGGCCGGCGCCCCACAGGCGGCCCCAGGTGATGCGCCCGGAGAGGCCGAGTTGATCGAGCCACTCGCGGCGGAAATCGCTCACGCGCGCGGGCAGGATCTCGCGCTCCCAGGCCGTCGGCGTCGCTTCGAAGCCGGCAAGCTGGCGCAGGACCCGTTCGAGGCCGCCCGGGCCGTCGAGCGGCTCGGTGACGTGCTGCCAGCGCTGCAGGAATTGCGCGAGAACGTGCGCGGAAACGGGCTCGATCTCGCGGCGCAGCGCGTCGAGCGTCGAGTTGCGGATGCGTGCGAGCAAGCGGCGCTCGCACCACGCGGGACGGCCGTCGACGACCGTGCGCAGCACGACACCTTCGCGTTCGAGCTCGTGCAGCAGCGGATCGTCGTCGAACACCGGCCCGAGCGCCTCGAGGCGGCCACGCAGCATCAGCTTCGGATCGCGAGTCGAGTCGACGGCGAGCCAGCGCTCACCCTCGTGCACGACACGACCCGCGAGCGCGAGCTCGGCGAGCCATGCCTGCCATGGGCCCGCTTCGGAGTCGGTGACCCAGCCCATCCACGACAACGCCTCGTGCACTTCCTCCGCGTTGCGCGGGTCGGGCCAGGCCTCGGCGCGCACACGTTCGATCGCTGCGGGATCGAGCGCGCCCAGAGCGGCCGCTTCGTTGTCGCGCAGCGCACGGCGGTTCGCGACGGCCTGTGTGCGGCGTTCTTCGAGCGGCGCGTCGTCGAGGAACGCGTAAGGGCGCGAGCTCATCACGGCGCGCGCGAGCGGCGAAGGCTCGGAAACATCGAGCGCGACACGTTCGATGCTCCCGTCGCGCAGGCGACGCAGCACTTCGAGCATCCCTTCGACGTCCATCGCCTCGTGCAGGCAGTCGTGGATCGTCTGGCGCACGAGTACGTGGTCTTCGGGGATCGGCAGGTCGCCCGGCGGCAGGTTCTCGCCGCAGGCGAGCACCTCGGGGAACGCGCTCGCCAGCAAGTCGTCGGAGCGCATGCGGAGAATGGGCGCGGGCACGCGCTTGCCGGACTGGAAGCGCTCGACGAGCAGCGAACGCTGCACGTTCCAGCGCCAGCGCGACTCGAACAGCGGCGAGGCGAGCACGGCCTGCGCGAGCACGTCGCGAGCGGTGCGCGGGTGCAGGTAGTCGAACACCTCGTCCAGAGGGAAGCTGTGCATCGGCCCGAGCGAGAGCAGGATCGCGTCCTCGCTCGCGGCAGCCTGCAATTCGAAGCCAAAATGCCGGCAGAAGCGCTTGCGCAGCGCGAGGCCGAGGGCGCGGTTGATGCGCGCTCCAAACGGCGAGTGCAGGACGAGTTGCATGCCGCCGCTCTCGTCGAAGAAGCGCTCGAGCACGAGGCGTTTCGTCGTCGGGAGCACGCCGAGGGCCTTGTGGCACTCGTCGAGGTACTCGTCGAGCGATCGTGTGGCGTCGGGCCCGAGCCCGGTCGCGGGGCCACGCTCGCCGGCCGCGATCTCACGCACCGCGCACACCTCTTCGGACAGCTCGCGCGTGCGCGCGGGAGCTTCTCCGAACCAGAACGGCAGCGACGGTGGCGTTCCGAACGCGTCGGCGACCCGCAGCACACCACGTTCGATGCGCAGGATGCGCCACGAGCGGTTCCCGAGCTGGAACACGTCGCCGATCACCGAGTCGATGCCGAAGTCCTCGTCGACCGTGCCGATGAATGTGCCTTCGGGCTCGACATGGACCTTGTAGTTGCCGATGTCGGGAATCGCGCCGCCGCAGGTGATCGCGGCGAGTCGCGCGCGACGCGTGCCCCGCACACGGCCGCCGACCCGATCGCGGTGGAGCAGCGCCGCGCGTCCCTTCGAATGCAGCTCGAGCAACGCCTCGAAGTCGGCGCGTGACGTGTCGCGGTAGGGCCAGGCGCGCGTGAGGCGCTCGAAAAGCTCCGTTTCATCCCACGAATTGGCCGCGCACTCGGCGACGACCTGCTGCGCAAGGATGTCGAGCGGCGCCTGCGGTTGCGGAGTGCGGTCGAGCACGCCGCGGCGCACCGCGCGCAGCAGCGCCGCCGCTTCTTCGAGTTCCTCGCGTGTCATCGGGAACAGCACGCCCTTCGGAGTGCGCCCCACGCCGTGGCCGGAGCGGCCGACACGCTGGAGAAACGCCGCGATCGAACGGGTCGTCCCCAGTTGCACGACGAGGTCGACGTCCCCGATGTCGATGCCGAGCTCGAGCGACGCCGTGGCCACGAGCAGGCGCAACTCGCCGCGTTTCAGGCGATCTTCCGCCGCGAGGCGACGCTCGCGCGACAGGCTCGAGTGGTGGCACCCGACCTTGTCCTCGCCGAGCAGCTTCGAGAGTTCCGCCGAAGAACGCTCCGCCAGCTTGCGCGTGCCGACGAACACGAGCGTCGTGCGGTGCTCACCCGCGAGCTCGGCGACGCGCCGGTAGATCTCGCCCCAGGTTTCGCCCGAACACACGGTCTCGAGCGGACTCGGCGGAATCTCGACGCGCACATCGATCGCGCGCAGGTGCCCCTCGTCGATCACCGTCGTCTCGCGCCCGCGGCCGCCGAGGAAACGCGCGACGTCGTCGACGGGTTTTTGCGTCGCGGACAGTCCGATGCGCTGCACCTCGCCGGCGAGCGCGCACAGGCGTTCGAGCGAAAGGGCGAGGTGCGAGCCGCGCTTGTCGCCGAGCGTCGCGTGAATCTCGTCGACGATCGCCGTGCGCACGTGCCGCAGCATCTCGCGGCCCTTTTCGCTGCACAGCAGGATGTAGAAGCTCTCCGGCGTCGTGACGAGGATGTGCGGCGGACGCGCGACCATCGCCGCGCGTTCCTTCTGCGGCGTGTCGCCGGTGCGGACGAGCACTCGCAGCTCCGGCAGCGTCGGATCGAGTTCGCGCAGGCGCGCGAGCGGCGCCGCGAGGTTCTTCTGCACGTCATGGACGAGCGCACGCAACGGCGACACGTACAGGATCGTCGTGCGCTCCTCGAGAGCCTCTCCTTGCCTCAGGAGCCCGTCGATCGCTGCCAGAAACGCCGCCAGCGTCTTGCCCGAGCCCGTCGGCGCCGCGATGAGCACGTGCTCACCTCGCGCGATCGCCGGCCAGCCGCGCGCTTGCGGCGGCGTCGGCGCACCGACTTCGGTCTCGAACCAGCGCCGGACCGTCGGGTGGAAGCTCTCGAGCGCCATGGGAGCGTGATTCTACGGGGTTGCCGTCGCTAGGATCTCGCCACCGATGTTCCTTGCCCTGTGCTGCGCCGCCGCGATGACGATGCCGACGGATCTGCGCCTCGCCCCGCTCTTTCAGGACTCGATGGTGCTGCAGCGCGAGACCCGCGCGCCCGTCTGGGGTGAGGCGGAGCCGGGTGCGCGGGTGCGGATCCGCGGCTCCTGGAGCGAGAGCGTCGTCGAGACCGTCGCCGATGGCCGCGGAGCGTGGCTCGCGCGCATCGAGACGCCGAAGGCCGGTGGACCGTTCACGCTCGAGGTCAACGCGGGCACGAAGGTCGTGCTGCAGGACGTGCTCGTCGGGGAAGTGTGGCTCTGCTCCGGGCAGTCGAACATGGAGTGGAAGCTGCGACCGGGCGAGCTCGGCGGAATCATGAACGCGAGCGAGGAGATCGCGAAGGCGAGCTTCCCTCGCATCCGTCACTTCGACGTGGGGAACCGGCCGGCGTTGCGCCCTGAACGCTCTTGCAATGGCCGCTGGAGCGTTTGCAGCCCCGAAACCGCCGGAGAATTCAGCGCGGTCGCCTACTTCTTCGCGCGCGAGCTCAACGTGGAGCTCGACGTGCCCATCGGAATGGTCAACGCGACGTGGAGCGGCACGCGCATCGAGGCGTGGCTCGACGACGCGACTGCGCGGCGCTTCCCGGATCTCGCGCAGGACGTTCTGCACCTCGATGCGCTTCGCGCGGCCTCGAAGCCCGTCGCGCTCGATGCGCAGGTCGCCAGCGTGCTCTTCAACGGCATGGTCGAGCCGCTCGCGCCCTTCGCGCTGCGCGGTTTCCTCTGGTATCAAGGCGAATCGAATCGCGACAACTTCGCCACGTACTCGCGCCTGCAACCCGCCATGGTCGACAACCTGCGCGCGCGCTTCGAAGGGCCGGAAATCCAGCCGTTTCTCTTCGTGCAGATCGCGCCGTTCGCTTACGAAGGCGACGTGGGCCAGACCGGAGCGATCCGCGACGTGCAGCGGCGCTGCCTCGCGCAACCGCACACCGGCATGGCCGTGACGATGGACATCGGCGATCCCGCCGACATTCATCCCGCCAACAAGCAGGAAGTCGGCCGCCGCCTCGCGTTGTGGGCGCTCTGCAAGACCTACGGCCGCGAGAAGCTCGTGTTCTCCGGCCCGCTCTACCGCGAGCACACGCTCGAAGGCGCGCAGGTCCGTGTGCGCTTCGATTCGATCGGCGAAGGCCTGATCGAAGGTGGGGACCACATCACGGGCTTCGAGATCGCTGGCGACGACCGCAAGTTCGTGCGTGCACAAGCTCGCATCGACGGCGACAGCGTCATCGTGTGGGCGCAGGCCGTGCCGAAGCCCGTCGCGGTGCGTTACGGCTTCGGGGCCGCGATGCAGCCGATCCTGTTCAACAAGAGCTGGCTCCCGGCTGCGGCGTTCCGCACCGACGACTGGCCGATTCCGTGAGCTCATCGATGCACGACTTCGAGGACGAAGAGGATCCGGCGGCAGTCGTGCCGACGGGTGAGGACTGGGACCGGCTGGCGGAGCTGCGCGAGCTGTTCCTTTCGTCGGAGGGGGGCTTCCAGACTGTCGGGTACTGGAACTCGAGGCGCGACTTCGAGCTCTACGACGCGACGTTTGCGGAGCGCATCGGCTGGAAATGGGACGCGGTGCTGGCGGAGCTCGCGCAGCGCGGGCGCTTGCCTGCCGCGACGAACGTGGTCGATTTCGGCTGCGGCACCGGCATCGCGAGCCGTCGTTTCGTCGCGGCGATTCCCGGCGTGAAGCACGTGTACCTGAGCGACCGCTCGAAGCAGGCGACGTGGTTCGCGCGCGATGCGCTCAAGTTGCAGGCGCCGAAGCTCGAGCTGACGCTGCACTTGCCGCGTCAGGAGGACCCGATCGACGTGCTGCTCGCCAGCCACGTGCTGGGCGAACTCGACGCCGAAGGCCGCGCCGAGCTCACGGCGCTTGCGCGGCGCGCGCAGTTCGTCCTGCTCGTCGAGCCGGGCTCGCACCTGCTCTCGCGCACCCTCGGCGGGCTGCGGGAGGAGCTGCTCGACGCGTTCGACGTGCTCGCGCCCTGCACCCACGCGGCCACCTGCGGCATGTTCGCCGCCGGCCACGACGACGACTGGTGCCACTTCTTCGCGCGGCCGGCTCCCGAGGCGTTTACGAGCGCTTTCTGGCGCCATTTCTCGACCCGGCTGGGCATCGACCTGCGCTCGCTGCCGTACTCGTTCCTCGCGCTGCGCCGCAAGGGCGAGCCGCTTGAGACCCGCGGCGTGCGTGTGCTCGGCCGCCCGCGCCTCCTGAAGGGCCGTGCGCTGCTCGATTGCTGCGACACGACCGGCGTGCACGCCCGCACGCTGTTCGAGCGCGACGCGAAGAAGCTCTTCAAGCGCCTCGACCGCTCGGGCGAGCTCCTCGTCGCCGATGCGCGTGTCGAAGGCGAGCGTCTGGTCGAATTCCGGCCGCTGGGCGACGCGTGAACGCCGAGCTCCTGCGGCGCACGTTCGAGGTGCTCGCGGTCTGCTTTGCCGCGCTGTCGGGCATCGTCGACGCGCGCCGCAAGAATACCGACCTCGTCGGTGCCTTCGTCGTCGGACTCCTGACCGCGTTTGGCGGCGGAACGCTGCGCGACGTGCTGCTCGAGCGCCGCCCGCTGTTCTGGGTCGAACGCTCGGAATACCCGCTCGTCGTGCTCGCGCTCGCGGTGCTGTACTACTACGCGCCGAAGGCGCTGCGACCGCTGCGCGAGCGGCCGATCCAGCGGCTCGCGGAAGGGCTCGACGCCGTCGCGCTCGGCCTGTTCGGCGCGCTCGGCACGCAGGTCGCGATCGACTTCGCCGTCCCGCCGTTCGTGGCCGTGCTGTTCGGCGTGATGACCGGCACGTTCGGCGGCGTGCTGCGCGATGTCGTGATCAACGAAGTGCCGATGCTCTTCCGGCCCGTCGGCCACCTGTACGCGACGGCCGCGTTCCTCGGCGGGCTCGTGCACATCGGCGCGTTGCACTTCGGCGCGAGCGTCTCGACCGCGAGCGGGCTCTCGGCCGCCACGACGATCTTCGTGCGGCTCGTGTCGCTGCGCTTCGACGTCAAGCTGCCGCCGGCCTCGCCGGTCGACGAGTGACGTCGCCTAGAAGCGCTTGAATTCGAGCAGGTTCTCGCCGCGCGAGTAGGCGAGGCCCGTCGCACCGATGGTGGGGGGCTCGTACATCGTGCCGCGGCCGACCATGCGGAACTCGCCCTCGCTGCCGTCGGCGAAGCGCAGCTGGAAGAAGTACGTCGTCGCGCCGACCTTCTCGGAAAGGCCCGTGCGGCTGCGACGGTCGAGCACACGCGCGGGGCGGCGGAGCATCGGCGCGTTCTTCGAGTTGCCGCGGATCGTGACGGCGCCGGCGAGCAGGAAGATCGCGAAGGCGACGAAGAAGACCGCCGCGAGCACGGGCCAGCGACCGATGTAGCCGCCTCCGTCCATGAAGCCCGCGCCGACGCACAGCGCCGTCGCGATGGCGACGTTGAGCCAGCCCCAGGCCGCGAGGCGCGCGGCCTTGGCCTCGACCTCGGGCTCGATCGGCGACCACTCGAGCGCGGCCGGATAGCTCGGATGGGCCTGCAGCTTCGCGAACAGGCGCTGCGTCTCGTCGTCGGGCGGAGCGGCGGCCGAGCCCATGCGCAGCGGGGCCGCGCAGTAGGCGCACAGCGACAGGTCCGTGCGGTGCAGCTTGACGCCGCAGGTCGGGCAGTGGGTCAGGGGCTGGGACATGGTCGGGGATGGAGCAGGGTACCTCGCCGCGTGGGGCGCTGTCGCCTCCGGCGCGGGCGGAAGGCGCTCGCCTTTCCTATAGTGCTCGCCCTTCGCGTCCCGCCGGCCCCGCCGCGGGTGCGCTCCGACCCCCGACCCGAAAGTCCTTCCTGCCATGGCCACGCCCCGTTCGGTCGTCGTCCTCGGTGCCGGTCCCGCCGGCTACGTCTGCGCCATCCGCCTCGCCCAGTACGGCCTCAAGGTGACGGTCGTCGAGAAGCAGTACGTCGGCGGCACGTGCCTCAACGTCGGATGCATCCCGTCGAAGGCGCTGATCGCGGCCGGTTCGCTGAAGGAGCGCATCGCGCATGCCTCGGCGATGGGCATCACGGCGGACAACGTCAAGCTCGACGTCACCAAGCTCGTCGAGTGGAAGAAGGGCATCGTCGCCAAGCTCACCGGCGGCGTCGCGGGGCTCCTCAAGAACCACAAGGTCGAGCTCGTGAACGGCGCGGGCTCGATCGTCGACCGCAACACGGTCTCGGTCGCGACGGCGGAAGGTGCGCGCACGCTCAAGTGCGACGACATCGTGATCGCGACGGGCTCGGTGCCGATCGCGATTCCGGGCTTCCCCTTCGACGAGAAGGACGTGTGGAGCTCGACGGGCGCGCTCGCGCCGGCGTCGATCCCGGGGCGCCTCGTCGTGATCGGCGGCGGCTACATCGGGCTCGAGCTCGGCATGATGTACGCCAAGCTCGGCAGCGAGGTCACCGTGCTCGAGGCGACGCCGGGCGCCCTGCCGGGGCAGGACCGCGACTGCGTCAAGGTGATCGAGCGCTCGATGAAGAAGCTCGGGATGAAGCTCCTGACCGAGACCTTCGCGCAAGGCTACGAGCGCAAGGGCGCGGAGCTGCACGTCAAGATCAAGACCAAGACGGGCGAGCAGGTCGTCGTGTGCGATCAGATCGCGTCGATGGTCGGCCGCAAGCCCTACAGCGAGGGCCTCGGGCTCGAGAAGGTCGGGCTCGCGCTCGATCCGAAGGGCTTCCTGCCGGTCGATCGGCAGATGCGGACCAAGGTCGCCAACATCTACGCCATCGGTGACATCGCCGGACAGCCGATGCTCGCGCACAAGGGCAGCAAGGAAGGCCTCGTCGCCGCGGCCGTGATCGCGGGCCACAAGGAGGAGTACGACGTGCGCTGCGTGCCCGCCGTGATCTTCACCGCGCCCGAGATGGCCTCGGTCGGAGCGCAAGAGGCCGAGCTCACCGCCAAGGGCGTCGCGTTCAAGGTCGGCACGTTCCCCTTCGCCGCCTCGGGGCGTGCGATGAGCCTGATGGAAACCGACGGCTTCGTGAAGGTGATCGCCGACGCGAAGACCGACGAGATCCTCGGTGTCCACATGGTCGGCCCCGAGGTCACCGAGCTCGTCGCCGAAGCCGCGCTCGCCATCGAGCTCGGCGCCACCGCCGAGGACCTCGCTCGCACGATCCACGCTCACCCGACGCTGCCCGAAGCGATGATGGAAGCCGCCGAGAGCGTGCACGGCATGGCGGTGCACATCTTCCAGCCCAAGCGCTGACTTGCGCTTCTCCGTCCTCGGGTGCCTGCGGCCCGCGGACCACGGCTGAGCCGAGAGACAGAAAAAGAAGCGGGGCGCCCCCAGCGAACTGGGGACGCCCCGCGCAACTTTGGGATTGGCGCGATCAGGGGGCCATCGTGAACTGGACCGCGTTCGACAGGCTGCTCGTCGACGGGGCCGGCGGGTCACGGAACCACAGCTGCGCGTTGAAGACCTCGCCGGCGAAGGCAGGGTTGCCGATCGCCGAGGGCTTCGTCGCCAGGTAGTTCGAGAAGTCGATCGCGTACACGCCCGAGCAGGTGTTCACCGTGCCGCCCGAGTTCTGCGGGCTGACACGCTGCACCGGCTGCTTGACGCACTTGAAGCTCGACGAGCCCGGAGCCCACACCTGGGCCGACGGACCGTTGACGCCGTAGTACAGGAGCGTCTGCTTCTGGCCTTCGATCCCCGTGCCGACGAGCACGAAGCCCGACGTCGCAGCGGCGCTGGGCGTGCCGATCGCGGTGATCAGCGCGTTGCAGCCGTTCGTCGTCGTGCCCGCGGTGCAGTACGTGAAGACCGAGCCCAGCTCGCAGTCGTCCGGCGTACCGTTCGCGTTCGTGTCGAGCTGCGTGCCGGCGAAGATCTCGCAGGCGTCGCCGACGTTGTCGCCGTCGCAATCCGACTGGGTCGGGTTCGCGATTTGCAGTCCGCCACGCCGTCACCATCGGTGTCGGTGTCGGCCACGCCGCAGCCGCACTGGCCGGGCGAGGTCTTCGCCGGGTCGTTCGGGCAGCCGTCGTTGCAGTCCGGCGTGCCGTCACCGTCGCTGTCGACATCGGAGATGCCGCAGCCGCAGATGCCCGGAGCGATCTTCGCCGGATCGTTCGGGCAGCCGTCGATGCAGTCCGCCGTGCCGTCGCCGTCGGTGTCGGTGTCGACCACGCCGCAGCCACACTGGCCCGGAGCGATCTTGGCCGGATCCGTCGGGCAGCCGTCGATGCAGTCCGCCGTGCCGTCGCCGTCGGTGTCGGTGTCGGCCACGCCGCAGCCGCAGATGCCCGGAGCGATCTTGAACGGATCGTTCGGGCAGCCGTCGAGGCAGTCGAGCGTGCCGTCGCCGTCGGAGTCGACGTCGGCGATGCCGCAGCCGCAGACGCCCGGATCGACCTTCAGCGGGTCGTTCGGGCAGCCGTCGATGCAGTCCGCCGTGCCGTCGCCGTCGGTGTCGGTGTCGGCCACGCCGCAACCACAGATACCCGGAGCGATCTTGAGCGGATCGTTCGGGCAGCCGTCGAGGCAGTCGTTCGTGCCGTCACCGTCGCTGTCGACGTAACCCGGAGCCGTGATGTTCAGCGTCCAGGGCGCCGTCGGCACCGAGGTGCCGAACTGCGACACGCGGATGTAGTACGTCGTGTCGCACGTCACCGTGAAGTCCAGCAGGCTGCCCAGCGAGGGCGTGACGCAGTCGTCGTCGTCACAGCCGACTTCCGTCAGCGTGCCGCAGTCCCCGGTGTAGAGCGTGATCACCGAGTCGCTCACGGGCTGCGTAGCGCCGCACGTGTCGAAGATGGCCAAGCCCGCACCCTGCGAGGTCCACTGGAACCACACGTCGCGGCTCTGGCTCGTCTGGCAAGCCGAGGCCGGGGCGGTGTTGGTGACCGGCGTCGCGAAGCGCGTGTCCGCGACCGCGGTCGTGCTGCCCGCGGGCAGCACCGTCGCCGTCGCGCACTCGTCGTTCGCCGGCGGGGGCACCACGAAGGCCCACGTCAGCGTGAAGTTCGAGCCGCCCGAGAGCTTCTCGGACACGCGGATCGTCACCGTCTGGCCGGCGAGCAGCGGGACCGAGAGCTCCGACGCCGGAGCGGTG
>JABWBL010000697.1 GCA_013360535.1 Planctomycetaceae bacterium | reverse complement strand
AGTTACCGGCAAGCGAAGCGTTGCCTGTCGCCTCGCGACGGACGTGCGTTGCCGGGAACGCTCACGCTCGAGCTCGCGGCGGCGCTCGCGGCCTCCGGCAAGCTCGACGACGCGCGCAAGGAACTCGGCGAACGGGGCCTCGACGCGCGCGAGCTGTCGCGCCTGCCCGAATGGGCCGGTCAGGCGCTCTTCGACAACGGATTGCTCGCGCGATGATCCGCTACGAAGGCACGCTGTTCCGTCCGCCGTCGGAGGCCGAAAGCCTGATCCTGCAGGCGACGATCGGCTGCTCCTACAACGAGTGCACGTTCTGTGCGATGTACCGCGGCAAGCGCTTCCGCGTGCGCAAGCTCGACGAGCTCGAACGCGAGATCGAGTGGGCGCGCGAGAACCTCGGGCCCGTGACGAAGGTGTTCCTCGCCGACGGGGACGCGCTCATCGCCAAGCCGTCGTTCCTCGGTGCGCTGCTCGAACGCCTGCGCGCCGCGTTCGGTGAGTTGCGGCGCGTGAGCTGCTACGCGAGCCCGCAAGCGCTCGCGATCCGCAGCGTCGACGAGATGCGCCAGTTGCGCGAGCTCGGCCTCGGCCTCTACTACCTCGGTGTCGAGAGCGGCGACGATGTGACGCTCACGAAGCTCGCCAAGGGTGTCGACGCGGCCGAGATGATCCGCGTGGCGCGCAAGGCGAACGAAGCGGGGGTGAAGCTCTCGACGATGATCCTGCTCGGCGCCGGCGGGCGCGCGCGCAGCCTCGAGCACGCCCGCGCGAGCGCACGCGTGATCAACGCGATCGATCCGCGTTACGTCAGCGCGCTGGTGATGACGCCGGTCGAGGGCACGCCCCTGTTCGAGCAGGCCGAGCGGGGCGAGGTCGACGAGCTCACTCCGCTCGAGCTCGCACGCGAATTGCGCGAGTTCGTGGCGGGGCTCGAGCTCTCGGGCTCCGTCTTCCGCTCCAACCACGCCAGCAACTACCTCGCGGTCAACGGCACACTGCCGCGGCACAAGGACGAGCTCCTGCGCGCCCTCGACACCGTGCTCGCGCACCCCGAACACGCGCCCTTTCGTCCGGACTGGGCTCGGGGTCTGTGACCGCGCGGTAAAAGCGGGCGCGAACGGCTCACGGCCGCCAGAGCACCCCGTAACAGCGGGCAGCGACTGCCCTACACTGGACACGCCCCGCACGCAGCCGCGCTGCGGAGGCGCGCCGCAACTGGGCCCGGAACGCGGGTCCACCAGCCACGATCCCCCACGCCATGCAAGGTTCGCCCGCCCAGCCGTCCAACCGCCCCGCCGCTCCCGCGAACGCCGCCGAGGCGCCGTCGACGCAGAGCCTGCTGATCGTCGAGGACGAGGTCGATCTCGCCTTCGGCTTCCGCGACGCGCTCGCGCACTCCGGGTTCCGCGCCGATGTCGTGCACGACGGTCGCGCCGCGCTCGACCTGTTGAAGTCGCGGCCTTACGACCTCGTGCTGCTCGACCTGATGCTGCCGGGCATGAAGGGGCTCGAGGTGCTGAAGGAGCTGCGCAAGTTCCGCTCGGACACGTGCGTGCTGATCCTGACGGCGCTCGCCGGCGGCGAAGAAGCCGTGATCCAGGCGATCGAGGCCGGCGCCGACGACTACCTGTCGAAGCCCTGCTCGCCGCGCGAGCTCGTCGCACGCGTCGAGGCCCGCTTCCGCCGCCGCGCGCTCGACGCCGCGCCGCCGGCCAAGCTCACG
>JABWBL010000696.1 GCA_013360535.1 Planctomycetaceae bacterium | reverse complement strand
TCGCGAGCTGGTCCGCGCGCCTCGAGCGTGCGCTCGGACGCGCGGGTGACGCTCCGGAGCCCGGTGGCCTCGACCGCTTCGCTTGGATCGTCGCGCTGGGCGCCACGCTGCTCGCCGCGCTGCTGAACGTCCTCGCCTACGAGCGCTCGCCGCACGTGCCCGACGAGGTCGTTTACCTGCTGCACGCGCGCTATTTCGCGGCCGGAAAGCTGTGGCTCGAGCCTCCGCCGGTGCCCGCGGCCTTCGACCTCGACCTGATGCTGCTCGACCAGGGCAAGTGGTACTGCCCGGTGCCGCCCGGCTGGCCGGCGGTGCTTGCGCTCGGCGTGCGCGCGGGTGTTCCGTGGCTCGTCAATCCGCTGCTCGGCGGCGTCGCGGTGCTGCTCGCGTACCTGCTGTTGCGTGAGCTGTTCGACCGCCGCAGCGCGCGCATCGGGATCTTGCTCGTCGCCGCGAGTCCGTGGTTCACGTTCCTGAACATGAGCTTCATGACGCACTCGCTGACGCTGGCGAGCGCGTTGCTCGCGGCGCTCGGCGTCGCACGTTCGCGCCGCACCGGCAGCCTCGGCTGGGCCGCGCTCGCGGGCGTCGCGACGGGCGTGATCGCGCTCATCCGGCCGCTCGATGGCCTGCTCGTCGCGGGCGCACTCGGTGTGTGGTCGCTCGGCTTCGGCGGCGCGCGCCTGCGCCTCGCCGCAATCGCGACGCTCGTCGTCGTCACTGGCGCCGTCGGTGCGCTCACGCTGCCCTACAACCAGCTGCTCACCGGCCGCGCGGGCGACTTCCCGATCCAGCACTACGTCGACGTCGTCTACGGGCCGGGCAAGAACAACATGGGCTTCGGGAAGGAGAAGGGTCTGGGCTGGAGCGGGCTCGATCCGTGGCCGGGGCACACGCCGCAGGAGGCGCTCATCACGGCGCAGTTCAACCTGTTCGGCCTCGACGCCGAGGGTTTCGGTTGGGCGTGCGGTTCGCTCGTGCTCGTGTGGCTGTGGCTCCTGCGCGGGCGTTGGTCGCGCAGCGAGCGCGCGTTCGCCGTGTTCGCGGCCGGAATCATCGGTTCGAGCCTGCTGTATTGGTTCAGCGGCGGGCCGGACTTCGGCGCGCGTTACTGGTACCTCGTGTTCCCTTCGCTCGTCGTGCTCTCCGTCGGTGGCCTCACGCGCGCGAGCGAGGCGACGGGCTCGAGCGCGCGCACGCTCGCGAGCGTTGCGGCGGCGTGTTTCGTCGCACTCGTCACGTGGATTCCCTGGCGCGCGGCGGACAAGTACCACGGTTACCGCGGAGTCGAGCCGGGGAAGCTCGAGAGCGCGCGGGTCGAGCAGCTCGCCGACGCGCTCGTGCTCGTCGCGGGCCGACGCCATCCGGATTTCGCGGAGGCGGCGCTGCTCAACCGTTTCGAGGACGACGACTCGACCGTGACCGTCGCGTGGTTGCGCGATGAAGCGACGCTCGAGGCCTTGCTCGCGGCCTATCCGAAGCGGACGCTGTACGGCCTGCGCGAGGGGCGCCTCGTCGGGCCGCTGGATGCGGACTCGGCGCGCACGCTCGCGCGCGAAGTCGCGGAAGCGATCGAAGGGGTGCGTTGATGAAGGCGCTCGAGAGCTACAGGGACGTGCGGACGCTGGTCCTCGGCGGCGGCGGGTTCATCGGCACATGGGTCGCGGCCGCGTTGTGCCGAGCGGGCGCGCAGGTCGTCGTTTCGGCGCGAAATCCCGAGGC
>JABWBL010000695.1 GCA_013360535.1 Planctomycetaceae bacterium | reverse complement strand
GAGCTCGGCGCGGCGCGCGGGCGCGAGGCGCGCGAAGAGCAGCGCGGAACCCGTCGAGAGGTCGTGGCGCAGCTCGGGCGGCGTGCGGTTCCCCGGCCAGTGGCTCAGCGCGAGACCGGGTGTGTCGACCGGAAGCTCGAACGCCCCGTCGACAGCGATCACTGGCTCCGACGGAATGCCGTGGAGGATGCGGACCGGGAGGTTCAAGGATTCAACGCACGGACTGCGGATCGAGGTCGGGCTGCGTCTCGCGCAGCTCGAGCCACTTCTTCAGGCGCCGCTGGTTGTCGGCGGAGTCGCGCTTGGCGATCTCGCGCACGGCACGGTCGTCGGGCGAGAGGTCGGTGCGCGCGAGTTCCTCCTCGGCGTACTTGAACGACTGCTCGTACATCGCCTGCGCACGCTCGAAGTCGCGCTTCAGGTAGTAGTGCAGCATCACCGCCGTGTCGTTGATGTAGTTGGGATCCTTGGGGCTGAGCTCGATCGAGCGCTCGTAGGCGGCGAAGGAGCGTTGCCACAGGTCCTGCAGCACCTCCGGATCGGGCTTCTCGCCGCGGCGCATGCGCAGCGCATCACCCTGGTCGCGCAGGAACAGGCCGAGGTTGTTCCAGTGGCGCGCCACCTCGGGCTGCACCTTCGTGAACACCTCGCAGATCATGGCGGCGTCGTCGTTGCGCACGCGGCCCTTCTGCTTGGCGGGGTCCGCGCACCAGCCGATCAGGCCGTTGAGCACGCTCTCGTTGCGCGCGAAGTCGCCGCCGAGCGTCGCCGTCAGGCCCTCGGGATCGATGCGGCGGTAGTTCTTGAGCGCCTCGATCGCCTCCTCGTAGCGCTGCTGCGAGAACGCGGCGCGGAACACGTAGTACCACGAGTTCGTGAAGGCCGGCCAGAGCTCGACCGCACGCCGGAACGAGGCCTCGCTCTCGGGCCACTTCGCGTTCTCGAACTGCGCGAAGCCCTTCCACCACGAGGTCGTCGCGTTGCGCGCGTCCGTGTCCCCTGCGCGCGCCGTGAAGCGCGTGGCGCCGTCCTCGATGCACGTGAGGAACGCCTCGGCGCCGAGCAGCGAATGCACCTGCGGGAACTTGACGACCGCCGGGTCCCACTCGATCGCGGCGGCGTAACTCTGGATCGCCGCGGCCGTGTCCTTCTTCCAGCCCTGCAGGTCGCCGCACTGGGCGTGCACGTCGGCGAGCGCCGACTGCTGCGCGTACTCCGCAGGCTTGCCGTACAGCGCGATCGCCTCCTGGAAGGTCGCGTGCGACTTCTCCCACAGGCGCGCCTTGGCCTGCTCGTCGACTTCGGCGATGTAGCTCGAGAACAGCAGCCTTCCGGCGACGACCCGCGCCTGGGGCAGCTTCGGGGCGAGCTGGATCGCACGCGTGGCGGCCTCGTGGCCAGCCTCGAGGTCCTGCGCGTACCACGCCGACTCCGCGAGCCCCAGCCACAGGTCGGCCCACGACGAGGCCGTGGTCTTCGACGCGAGCTTGAAGTGCCGCAGCGCGTCCTCGAACTGGCTCTGCGTGTACTGGCCGCCGCCGGTGGTCGCGATCTCGCGCTTGGCGAGCGCGAGGAACGCGTGCCCGAACAGGTAGTCGACGAGCTTCTCCGCCGCGGGATCCTTCTTGATCTCCTCGATCACCTCGAGCGCCTCGTCGATCTTCCAGCTCGCGATCCAGCCGCGGGCGACCCACGCGCGCGTGCGCGGGCCGGGCTCGGCGAG
>JABWBL010000076.1 GCA_013360535.1 Planctomycetaceae bacterium | reverse complement strand
TCGCCGCAAATATGATGAACCTGCTGGTTGGAAACATGGCGCACGCCCGGCGAAGCCGGTTCCACACCGAACGCGGCAATTTTATGCTGCCCCAGCCAGCGCGCGGCTTCCGTGCTCAGGCCTGGTCCGTGATGCCAATCATCAGTGCCGAAGGCGCGGCGATAGTGATCGGTGTAGAGCAGCACGGTATCGCCTGGTTTGATCGCAAGCGCCGCGACGGCCAGCGCCGCCACGCTCCACCGCCAACGGACCTGTCCACGAAAACTGGGTGTCACGTCTTCGATCTCCTCGTTCCTCTGCCGCCGCGCGCGCCAAGCGCCGCGTCCGCTTTGGCGAAAGATGCTAGTCGCAGAAGCGGCGCTGGCGAGCCACGCCTTCACTTCTTGCGACGGCGCGGCGCCATCGAAGCGACGCATCGAGCCCCGTCACGTCCTGCGCGGGCGCGACCTGTCGGACCGTTTGACTTCGTTCAGCCCGTCGCCCGTCCGATCGGCAAGCGCGCTCCCGGGCCCCATCCCTCTGCGGAGGGCGCTCAAACGTCCTCGTGCTTCATGGGCAGATCACGAACATCAGCCCATCGGTCAGGCCCCAGCCTGTGGGTGAGCCCGGATCGCGCGAGCAGATCTGGGTGAAGACGCGCTGGCCCACGAACAGCGTGGCACCGGCGTCCGAGGCGAGGATCTGATCGAGGCCGACGTCGTAGACGCCCGCACACGGGCCCGATCCGCTGGCCACCGCCGGCGGCAGCAGCAGCCGGCGCAAGGAGGAGAACACGCAGCGCACGCCGCCGTGGAACGGGACCGCAGTGGACGACAGGCCGTACAGCAGCGCACCGTTGCAGTCGGGCAGGACGTCGCGCGCCCGGATCGTGAATCCGCTGGGAGCGGACAGGCTCGGCGTGCCGAGCCATTCCAGCGCGGGCGTGCAACCCAGGTTGTTGACGGTTGCCGTGCAGTAGTTGAGCGGAACTGGGCAGGCTCCAAGGTCGAGCAGGTACACATCGGCGAAGCCGTTCGTGTCTCCGGAGACGAGGTTCGTGGCGGACGTCCAGTACGCGATTCTCGATCCATTGGCGCTGATCGACGAGGCGGAGCCGAAGGTCGAGCTGTTGGCGATGTTGCCCATGGAAGTCAGCGCCACCGCGCGCGCAAGACCGCTGGGCAGGTCGCGGACGTACACGTGCGTCCAGGCGGGGATCCACGGCGGCATCCCCGGCGAGTGCATCGTGGCGACGAATCTCTTCCCGTCGTCCGAGAGCGCGCAACTTTGCACTTCGTTCGACGACTGGGCGCCGTTCGGGTCCATGCTCATGCGCTCCGTCGTTCCCAGCAGGCGGTCGCGAAGAAACGCATCGCGTCGGCCGTTGGTGTCCCCTGCGACCAGATTGCTGGCCTCGCTGGTGAAGACGACGAAACGACCGTCCGCCGTGAAGTCAGCGCCGTAGCCGCCGCTGTTCGCGTTGCCCTCGACACCGGAGCTGCTCACGCTGATGCGTTCAGTCGAGCCCGTCGCGCGGTCGAAGACGAACATGTCGCGCTGGCCGTTGGTGTCGTTCGGCACGAGGTTCGAGGCGGTCGAGTAGATCACGACGAACCGTCCGTCCGCGCTGATCGCCTGCGGCCAGCTGGCGCCGAGCGGATCTCCGCCGCCGAGTCCGAGGCTCACGCGCTCCGTCGTCGCCGTCAGCAAGTCTCGGACGTACACGTCGGGCTGCGAGTTGCCGTCTCCGGCCACGAGCGGCGCTTGGCTCCAGAACGCCACGTAGCGGCCGTCGTCCGAGACGAACGGGTCGCCGGATTCAGGCAACGCGGGGACACCCTGCGCATCGACGTTGAGCACCACCGTCGACCCGAGCCAGCGGTCGCGCAAGTACGCCTGTTGTCCAATCCCCGACTGGGGCACCAGATTCGTCGCGACCGAAACGAAGGCGACCCACCGGCCATCGGCCGAGAGCGAAGGCGTCCACGAGTATTCGTTCGCTTCCGCACCACTCGAGTCGACGCTCTCGCGCGTGATCACGCCGGTCGTCAGATCGATCACGAAAATGTCCCACCGATCGCTCGTGTCGCCGCTGACGAGGTTCGTGGCCTGACTGGAGAACGCGATGTGTCCACCTCCGGACGCAATGACGATCTCCCTGCAGGCACCGTTCGGCTGCACGCCATTGGGAAGGACGCTCACGCGGCTCGTCACCTGCGCCGAAGCGAAGCCGACTCCGACGAGTCCCACAGCCACCATCACGACCACGTTCGACTTCATCGATCACCTCTCGATGCCGTTCTCCCTCGAGCCCCGTCCAGCCTAGGCCCCCGCGTGCCGGTCGACGCTCCGCCGCATCGCGCAGTTCGGCGGGTCGAAGTGGTCAGCGGTGCAGGTTGCGGGGAGTGTTGGCGCCTGCGGCTCACGGCGATGATGGAGCAGAAGCGCGGCGTCGGCGTGGTCGTCGAGCCATGGCCCGGGGCCGCTGGGCGCCCGCAGGATTTCGGAACTTGCCACGCGGGCGGTTGGCCAAGACCCGCGAAACTCGCGAGCGCGACCTACCCTCGCGCGCACGGCGTCCCTAACCTCGGCGGCCGCGTCGGGACGCTCTTGGCGACCTTTGGTCGCCTGCAACCGACAAACACGATCGAGGCGCTCGCGCTCCGCGCGGGCGAGGCCCACAGCGCAATTCGCGCGCACAGGACGAACATGACGACACGACGGAAAGTGCTGCTGGGGACGGTCGTGATGATGGCGCTGTCGGCCGGGTGTCGGACCGCGAAGGAGCCGGCGAGCTCGACGACGGAAGTGAGCCGCGCCGAGAAGCCGCTCGACATCCTGTTCCTCGGCGGCACGGGATTTCTGGGGCCCCACCAGGTCGAGTACGCGCTCGCGCGCGGCCACCACGTCACGATCTTCAACCGCGGGCAGACCGCGAAGGACCTCTTTGGCGGCCGTGTCGAAGTCCTGATCGGCAATCGCGACGCGAACATCGAGCCGGGGCTCGCGGCGCTCGAGGGCGACCGCCGCTGGGACGTCGTGATCGACAACTCGGGCTACGTTCCGCGGCACGTCCGCGATTCGGTCGCTCTGCTGAAGGATCGCGTCGGGCGCTACGTGTACGTGTCCACCGTCGCGGTTTACGACTCGTCGGCGGGTGGCGTGATGAATGAGCAGTCGCCGCTGTGGCCGGCGCCGAGCCCGGAGGTCGAGGAAGTCACCGGAGCCACGTACGGCCCGCTCAAGGCGGAGTGCGACCGGATCGTGCAGAAGGAGCTCGGAGCCCGCGCGACGATCGTGCGCCCGACGTACATCTTCGGCCCCGGCGACGAGACCGACCGCTTTACGTATTGGGTCGATCGTGTGTCGAGCGGCGGCGAGGTGCTCGGACCTCCGGACCCGAAAGCGGAGCTGCAGTGGGTGGACGTGCGCGATCTGTGCCCTTGGATCGTCCAGCTCGGCGAGCGCGATCAGGCCGGCATCTTCAACGCGTCGGGGCCGACGGTTCCAGCGAGCTGGGGAGAGGTGCTCCAATCGCTGACGAAGCTCGCGAGCGAGCCCGTGCAGTTCCGTTGGGCGACGCCGGAGGTCCTGAAGGAAACCGGGATCCGGCAACCGCTCGTCCGCCAGGCCGCGTCACCCGGCGCGGTGACCTTGAACGGCCGCTTCGACGGCCGCAAGGCCGAGACCGTCGGGCTGCATTACCGCCCGCTCGCCGACACGGCCGCCGCGACGCTCACCTGGTGGCGCGCTCAGACGCCTGAGCGGCGCGCGAACGCCGTCGATGGATGGCCCACGCCGGAGCAGGAGCAGAAGGCGCTCGCGCTGCTTCGCGCGCGTTGATCCGCAGGAGTCTCGACGTCGACGTGATCGCGGCGCGAGCATCGTCGCGCAGCCGACAAGACGCCTCATCGTCGCACGCAGCGCCGCGCGCGCGCTCAAGCTACGTCGTCAGCGCTGCGTCGCGTCGAGCAGGCGCACCTTGAAGGTGCGGCCCTTGATCTTGCCCTGGGAGAGCTTCTGGAGAGCGAGTGGAGCGATCGAACGCTCGACCGCGACGTAGGCCGAGTGCTCGTTGAGGTGGATCTTCCCGACTTGAGAAGCGTGGAAACCCGCGCTGCCCGTCAGGGCGCCGAGCACGTCGCCCGGGCGCAGTTTCTCGCGCCGGCCGCCGAGGATCTGGAGCGTGGCCATCGGCGGCTGGAGCGGAGTGCGGGCGCCAGTGCGGCGCGGGGGAAGGTTGGCCCATTCGAACTTGACGCCGTGCGCTTGTTCGATGCGCTCGACGAAGACCAGCTCGCGGCGGCTCGCGAGGCTGAAGGCCCAGCCTTCGGCGTCGACGCGGCCCGTGCGGCCGATGCGGTGCGTGTGCACGCTCGGGTCGGGCGAGATGTCGACGTTGATGACGGCTTCGAGCTGGGCGATGTCGAGCCCGCGGGCGGCGACGTCGGTGGCGACGAGCACGGAGCAACTGCGGTTGGCGAACTGGATGAGCACCTGGTCGCGCTCGATCTGGTCGAGCTCGCCGTGCAGGGCCAGCGCGACGAACCCGGAGGCCTCGAGCGTGCCGAGCAGGTCGCGGCACTGCTCGCGCGTGTTGCAGAAGGCGAGCGTGCTCACGGGGCGGTGCTTGTCGAGCAGCAACGTCACCGCGTCGAGGCGCTGCTCCTCGTCGACCTTGTGGAACACTTGCCGGATCTTGGTCGGGGCGTGCTGCTCGAGCAGCTTCACTTCCTTCGGCTCGCGCAGGAACTGGCGGCTCAGCTGCGCGATGCCCTCGGGGTACGTCGCGGAGAAGAGCAGCGTCTGGCGCGCCACGGGGCAGGCGCGCGCGAGCGCCACGATGTCGTCGAAGAAGCCCATGTCGAGCATGCGGTCCGCCTCGTCGAACACCAGCGTGTTCAGCGCGTCGAGCTTCAGGCTCTCGCGCCGGATCAGGTCGAGCAGCCGCCCCGGCGTGCCGACCACGACGTGGGCGCCGTACTCGAGGCTCGTCATCTGCGCGCGCGCCGGCGTTCCGCCGCACAGCGTGAGCACCTTGAGGTTCTCCTCCGTGCGCGCGAGGCGCCGCAGCTCCTGCGTCACTTGCTCGGCGAGCTCGCGCGTCGGGCACAGCACGAGCGCTTGCACGCTCATCTTGCTGAGGTCGAGCTTCGAGAGCAGCACGAGGCCAAAGGCCGCCGTCTTCCCGCTCCCCGTCTTCGCCTGCACGATCAAGTCGTGCCCCGCCAGCCCGAGCGGCAGGCTCGCCGCCTGCACCGGCGTCATCGAGTCGTACCCGAGCTTCGCCAGATTCGCGAGGCTCGCCGGGGAGAGCGGGAGGGAGCTGAACTGCGGTCCTGAAGTGGGCTGTTGCATGGCGCACCCAGCACGGTACGGCTTTCGGTGCGGTCTTGTCGTCCCCAACTCGCGCTCGAACTCGCCGCGACGACTTCCTGCGGGTACGCTCGCACGGATGGGCGCGCCATGAAGCGGGTCGCTGTAGTGTCGGCTGCGGAGACGACTCCCGGGGCGGCGTCATGAGTCCCCTTCTCGAACTTCTGTTCGCGCTCCTTCTCGTGCGCCTGGCCTTGGGGCAGGAGCAGCCCTACGACGACTACTACGACGATGCGCCCTTCGGCCTGATCGGCGGCATCGTGATCTGGGCGGTCATGTTCGCCGTATTCGTCCTCTGGTGCGTCCTGATCGGCCTGAGCATCGCCTTCGGTTTGGCGCTGATCGCGGGCCTCTTGTTCCTCTTTGGCGCGGGTGGCGTGGTGACGTCCCTGATCGGCTTCGCGACGACCCGCAAGCCGCGAGTGGGCTGGCGAATCCTCAGCGTCTGGCTGCACGCCGGCTGCTTGCTCGCGGCCGGAGCCGCCTTCGGTGGCCTTGCCGTGCCGATGTTCTGGAACGGTCTCGACGCTTGGACCTGCGCCGGCCTCGGAGCCCTCGCGGGACTGGCAACGGGCATCACCGTGGGCTGGCTCTTCGCGGTGGCCGTCGAGCGTTTCCTCGGCATGTTGAAGGAATTCGCCTCGCGACGTCTCAAGCGAACTCCAAGTCACGAGTAGGCACTCTCATCCTGTGCCTCCTCGCCGAAGTCGAGAAGTTGCCACGTCCTCGGGGCGTCGGATTCACGACGCGCGCGAGGATCGGTGAGTGTGTCACCCATGTGCCCGGACAGTGTTGTTGCCCACGCCACGGGCTCGATCGCCCCCAACCCCCAAGTTGGACGCGTCGCGTTCCGTCAGAGGCCGAGCTTCTTGGCGACCTGGGCGCGGCGGTCCTTGAGAGCAGTGGTGTCCTTGGCGAGCTCCTTGGCGAGCGCATCGCGCTCCTTGGGAGTGCCTTCGAAAGCTTGCAGGCGCTCGACGTTGCGGGCCTCGATGCGCGCGAGGGCCACGTCGAAGTGCGCGAGCGCGGCGGGTCCGGACCCGGCCGCCGCGAGACGCTCGGCGGTGGTCGTCCAGGAACGGTCGGAGCCCATCGTGCAGCCACCACACGGCGCGTGGCGCGTCCCGAGGCAGGTCGGACAAGAACCCTTCAGCCTGCGGTTGCCCTTGCACTTCTCGCAGGAGATCCGACCGCTCGTGCACGCGCTGCACTCGAGGACTCCCGTCTTGTCGCACTTGTCGCAATCGTTCGACGATTTCGCGCCGAAATAGGCCGAGAGGTCTCCGGTCCCGGAGCACTTGTTGCAGCCCAGCTTCGTCGAGCCCGAACACTTGCGACACACCGCGTCGCCCGCGCCACGACAGTGCGCGCAAAGCTGCTCCAGTTGGCCCTCGTCGCACACGTGGCAATCGAGCAGCTGCTTGCCTTCACACCACGCACACGCCGCCGCGTCCGTGGTACGCCTCAGCGGATCCGGAGCAAGACCGCAACCCGCACACTCCGGACAAGGTTGTTCGCGATTGCGCCGTCCCTCACAAGACTCGCAGCGCATTTCACCCTTGCCTTGGCACGGCTTGCACTTCATCGAGCCCTTGGCTTCGCAGGGCCTGCAGGGATGGCCCGGATTCAAGAAGGAGACGCCGTCCTTGCAGGAACTCGGACAAGGCAAGAAGCCGGGTTTGCTGCCCGGGCTGAGACGCCCGACCAGACGATTGAGCTCTGACACGGACCCCGCGACCTTCCGGAGCGTCTCCTCGAGTTCCTTGGCTTTCGGCGCATCGGTCACGCGCAGGATCGCGAGCTGGCGCTCCTGAACGTCGGCCAGGATCGTGCTCGCGCAATCGGTGCAGGGTGCCTTGCCGTCGCCGTCGCAGACGTCGCAGGGCAACACGGCGTGGCCCTTGCCCTTGCAGGTCGTGCAGGTCGGGAGCGTGGAACCTCCGGCCGGCGGATCCTGCGCAGCGCACGGCGAAAATGGCGAACCCAACAGGAGAAGCAACAACAGCAGAGCGAGCGCGCGGGACATGCGATTGCGAGGATAGCGAGCTCGTCGCCGGTCGAGAATGCGCACGGGAGCGTCGCGTCGGAGGCACTGGCGCTGACGAAGGACTGGGCCCGCGTGCGTAGCCGCCGCCGAATGGCCTCGGTAAGGTGAATGCGCAGGGAGGTGCGAGAGCGATGAAGAGGCTTGTCGTCGTCGGCGCGTTGGGTGTGCTCGTGCTGGTGCTGATTGCGTGGCTCGCGCTGAGGAAACTCGGTGCAGGAGATGCGACGTCGGCGGCGGCGGAGAATGTCGTGATCGCGAGTGCGCCGCAGGAGCGCGAGGAGCCGGAGGTCCCGGATTTGGCGGCGGAACGCGCGGTGCCGAGCGTCGACTCGCCGGAAATGGTCCCGGCTCGGGTTGCGGTGACCGAGCCTCAGGAACAACCCTCGCTCGCCGAGCTGCGCGGGCGGATGCTCGATCCAGACGGCGCGCCGTTGGCAGGCGTCACACTCGAGCTGCGGGGGGCCGCGGGCAATCAGGAGCTCGTGCAGAAGTACGGCGAGCCCAAGGACTGGGCCGATCGCGAGACGCAGAGCGACGCCGAGGGCCGCTTCCGCTTCGTGTTCGATCCCCCGCTCGCATTCCAGTTCTTCATGGATGCGCGGGCGCCGGGATTTGCGCGAGTTTCGTGGCGCTTTTTCCAGCTGCCGCCCGCGCAGGTGACCGATGTCGGCGACGTGCGCATGCCGCGCGCCGGTTCGATCCGCGGGCGCGTCGTCGACGAACGTGGAGCGCCCGTGACGGGCCCATGGAACGTCCACGCATGGTCGGCGTGGAAGCCCGAGGGCGCCGGGGCCGACATGTCGTCAGCGCGCGCGCGGACGGAGGCCGAGCGGGCCGAATTCCTGCTCGAAGGGCTGCCGCCTGGCCCGGCGAGCCTCCGGGCGCACTCGAACATGACCAACTGGATCGACGGGCCGGTGGTCGAGGTGAAGCCGGGCGAGGAGCTCGTCGCGGACATCGTGTACCGCGGACCCGATAACAGCCGGCGCATCACGGTGACGACGTTCAACCGCCCGCTCTATGTCTTCAGCAATCCGGAACCTGGGACATTGAAGTTGCTCGGCGCCGACGGAACGACGCGAGTGGCCGAGCGCGTCGCGGGCTCGTCGCAAAGCTGGAGTTTCGAGAACCTGCCGCCGGGCACGTACACGGCGCAAATCGACGACCCGCGCTTCCTACCGTGGAGCGAGGCCGGACTGAGCCCGGGCCAGACGGCCAAGGCCCAGCTCGTCGGCGCCAGCGCGATCGCGCTCACCGTCCTCGGCGAGGATGGCGCGCCGGTCGAGCCCTACCGGATGCGACTGCGCTACCGCAACGTGACCTTCCAGCCCGACACGTTCGAGCTGCGCCGCGCGGACGCCGCAGCGCCCGCGCACGGAACGTACAGTGCTCTCGTGCCCGGTGACTGCAGCGTGATCGTCGAGGCCGCCGGGTACGCCTCCGGCAGCGTCGACGTCGATGCGCTGGCGGCGGGCGAGACCCGCGCCGTCGAAATGCGCCTTTCGCGCGGCTCGACCGTCAGCGGCACGGTGCTCGACGGTTCGGCCGCCGTCGCCAACGCGTTGGTCGAGCTCGTTCCGTTCGTGCCGGAGCCTGCGCAATTGGACGGCACGACCTTCCAGAATTACTTCCAGGCTCGCCGAGCTGCGGCCAACGACGCCCGCGAGGCTCGCGCGGATGCGGCAGGACGATTCGAGTTCTCCGGCGTTCCCGCGGGTCGTTACGTGCTGACGAGCAGGGTCAATTCCGGCCTGATCGCCAAGCTCGGCCCGATCGAGTGCCCCGGCGCAACCGAAGGCCTCGAGTTGCGCTTGCCGCCCTCGGGCACGCTGAGCGGCCGCCTGATCGGTCCGGAGGGCGCGAGCTTCGAGGGCTTGCAGGTGAAGCTCCAGCTTCGTGTCACCGACGCCGATCCGTGGGCCAGCCACTTCCGCTCGCTCGATGGCTTGAGGGGCGATCTGCCCTCCGAATTGAACACGACGACAGGGGAATTCCGCGTCGGCCCCGTCGCCGCCGGCACCTACGCGGTTTCCCTTTCCAGCGGCAAGTTCGAGATTCCGCACGGATTCGACGGCTCGTCCTCCTTCGAGGGACCGAGCATCTCGTTGGGCGAGGTCGAGCTCACCTCGGGAGTCGTCGAGCGCGATTTCGACGTGCGCGCGGAGTTTCCCGGCTGGCTCGAGCTCGACATCACGCTCGACGGACTCCCGGGCGCGGGGTTGGTCGTCGTCCCGAGCAGCGAGCTGGTCAAGGGACGGCTGGGGTCGAACCAGATCGCCGCCAAGCTCGACGAACGCGGCTCCGCGCGCTGCGGACCGGCGTTTCCTGGCCAGTGGAGCGTGAACGTGCGACCGATCGACGGCAGCTGGAGCTGGACGGCACCTGCGTCCGTCGCACTGGCTCCCGGAACCCGCCTCCGCCTGCGTTACGACATCCAGCTCGTGCGGGGCGCCTTGCGCGTGCTCGACCCCACAAGCGGCGAGCCCCTGCGCGACCACGCCGTGTTCCTCGTCTCCGGCAACGGCAACTTGATGCGCAAGTCGACCGGGCCGACCGGCGAGCTCGAGCTGGCGATCCCCGCCGGCAGCTTCGGCTTGCTCGACGCCCCCGCCGACGGCGATTGGCCCTTCGACACGAGGGCCGCAGTGCCGTTCGATTGGCCGGCCCCTCAAGGTCAGGCGCAGGAGCTGCGCCTCCCTCCCGCGCCGAAGGGCGGCTGAACGCCGCGCTCCGGGGAGCGGGG
>JABWBL010000075.1 GCA_013360535.1 Planctomycetaceae bacterium | reverse complement strand
ATTTTTTCGTCTGAATTTTTCATATTTTACCCAATCAGGCTAAGCCCTATTTAGGGGGCAATGCCCAACGCCCACGGATGGTGCCGTGGGTGAAGTTACGCGTCACAAATATAACATATTGAATCGCCGTAAGCCACGCTACATGGATTTACATATTTTGGCGTTTAGAGGAGAATGTAGCGAGACAAATGAAAACGTTACGTATTCGTCGAACAAGGCAAAGCAAAAAGAAGTTTCGTGCCCTCATGAGGAAGGCCTTAGCACCGCTAAATTCGGTAAATGATGCTCTCCGCCGCGGAGTACGACGCAGCGAAATACCCAGACGTTTTGGTAGGATATACGTAAGTCCCGGGACCACTGCTGTCGAGTATATCAATGAGATGCTCTTCTTAAGAGGACTTATTGAAAAGGATGGCATCTTGACCTTTAGGAAAGAAACATAAGACCTACGGTCACAACCCCCTGATCGAAAGACCCGCTCCGTTCTCGCGGACTGCGGGTCTTTTCTTTTTCGTAATTCTTAAATCGTAATACTTAATTCTTTTCCGGCAACGTATTTTTGATCTCGCTCACGATTTCGTCCAACGTCACCGTCGCTTTGACGAGGAATTTCACCGCTCCCAAATCTTTTCCTTTGTCGATATCTGACTTCTGGCCGAGATTTGAAAAGAGAATAACCGGAATACTTTTTGTCTTATCGTTCCTCTTTAATTGACGCAAAATCTCAAAACCGTCCATGCCGGGAAGTAAAATGTCGAGGAGAATAATGTCTGGCAATTCTTTTTCCGCAATCGGGAACGCTTCTTCGCCGTTTGCCGTATGAACAAGTAACGCCTTTTCCCCGGCTAATTTCTTTGCAATCACGTCCGAAAGGAACGCATCGTCCTCTACCCACATTACTTTCTTACCCTCAATATTTGCGCTCATAAGTTTGAATTAATTGATGAAAACAGTATACCCCAGCACCTGTTTTTATAACATGACCTAAACGGTGTATAAGTACAAACTATATTAGACAAGAGTGAGACATGTCCCTTTCGGTTAAAAACGGTGCGGGGCAAGCCACCACTCACAAACACAACTGCCCGTTATGCACGTATAAAAAAACCACCCCGAGTCCGTCCGCGAGCCCGACGCCGAGTTCGACGCCGACGCCCCCGCGGCGGAGTGAGGTTGACGCTGGGGCCGCGTGCCGGAAGATGGGCCCGTCCGCGCCGCCCACCGTGACGGGCGAGCGGCTGCTCTCCTCCACTGCGAACCCAAGAGGTACCCATGAGAGCCCTGCTCTCGATCGTCGCCGGTCTTGTCCTCGGCGTGCTCGCTGCGCCCGCGTCCGCGCAGCTCTGCTCGCAACCCGGCCAGATCTTCCTGAAGAACGACAACCTCGCCGACATTCCCGGCACGGCCAACGTGTCGATCATCCCGGGCCTGTGCGAGGGCGAGGCGATGGGCTGCGTGTTCGACGTGTCCGTTCAGCAATTCTCGAGCGAGGTGCGCGTCGCGTCGGTCGCGGGCGCGTTCATCAACAACGTCAACACCGCCGGGATTTCGGCGATCGTCAACGTGAAGATCTACGACGGCATCTCGTGGGTCGGCACGACGCCGGTGCTGGGAACCGAAGTGCTCGACTTCGAGGGCGCGACAGGCTCGAGCCTGCAGTTCAACTCGAGCGGCATCAACACGGTCGACTTGACGAACCTCAACGTGCGCATCACGTCGGGCAAGCTCGTCGTCGCGTTCTTCATGGAAATGAACAACGGCGGCGGTTCGTGCGCCACGGGCTACACGACCAACTTCGCGACGGACAACGCCGCGCCGCCGTGCAGCGGCTCGTGCTCACCCGCGCGCAAGAACCTGATCTTCATCCAGGGCCAGGGCTGGCGTGATCCCACGAACGCCACCGTGTCGGGCTTCCCGATCTGCTCCTGCTACTACGCGGGCAACTGGATCATCCGTTCCTGCGTCGAGCCCGTCGGTTTCCCGCGCACCTACTGCACGGGCAAGCTCAACTCGGCCAACTGCGTGCCCGCGATCGGCTGGACCGGCAGCGCGACGCTGACGAGCGGCCCCGACAACTTCCATGTGCGCTGCACGAACGTGATCAACAACCGTTCGGGCCTCTTCTACTGGGGCACGCAGTCGGCCGCCGCGCCGTTTCTCGGCGGAACCCTGTGCGTCGCGCAACCCGTGCGCCGTACCGGCGTGCAGAACTCCGGGGGCAGCCCGACGGGGATCAACTGCAACACCGGCGTCTACGACTACTTCTTCACCCAGGCCTACGCCGCCGCGAACAGCGTGACCGCCGGCGTCGACTACTACGGCCAGTTCTGGATGCGCGACCCCCAGAACCTCGACGGTACAGGCGCCTCGCTCTCCAACGCGATTCACTTCCGCTTCTCTCCCTGAGAGCTCCGCGAAGTACGGAAATACGGTGCCAGAGCAATTTGTTCTGCAAACTGCGGCCCGCGTCGACGGCACTGCCGTCGACGCGGGCCGCAGTTTGCAGAACAAATTGCTCTGGCACCGTATTTCGCTTGGCACCGTATTCCGGCAACGGGCTCAACCGGGGTCGGAGTTCAGGACCGAGACAAGCTTCTCTCGCAGGCGGGGAAGATCGCGCTGAACGGTCTCCCAGATCGTCTCGAGCCGGACGCCGGCGTACTCGTGGACCACCACGTTTCTCATGGCTCGGATGTCGGACCACACGATCTCGGGGTGAGCCGCTGCGGCGTGGCGACCGGCGTGGTTCGCGGCTTCGCCGAGCACGGCGAAGTTGTAGAGCACGGCTTCCACGCGCATCGGACTTGCGCGGAACTGCTCAAACGTGACGTCGACCGTGTAGCTGTGGATGCGGTCGATGGCGACCAGCATGTCCTCGACGCGGAAGCGCCAGTCAGGCGGCGCGGACCGCCTCGCGGAGGATGCGGTCTCGGTGGCGCGCGTGCAGCGCTTCTTCTTCGGCGAGGTCGACCGGCGCATCGAGCCACGCGGCGAGCTGCGCCCGCAGCCGGATGAAGGTGAACAGCGTCACCGGACGCGCGAACTTCACGTGCAGGTCCACGTCGCTCGTGTCACGGGCCTCGTCGCGCGCGACGGAGCCGAAGATGCTCAGGCGCTCGACTTCGAAGCGCTCGTGGAGCTCTTCGGCGTGCAGTCCGAGGGTGCGAAGTGCGTCGGCTCGTCGCATGCGGGGAGACTAGCACAGGAAGCGTCATCGCAAACCGAAGGGACCCATCCAGCGCTGCCGGACGGGTCCCTCGGGATTGGGGGAGCGCGGAAGCGGGCGGCCTAGTGGCCGTCGCTCAGGTAGCTCATGAAGCTCATGCCGATGTCGCGGAAGTTCTGCACGCGCGGGATCTCGATCGCGTCCTTGATGCAGACCTGCTCGCACAGCTTGCAGGAGGTGCAGTTCTTCTCGATCACGGTCGCGATGCGGTTGAAGCCGTCGGCGTCGAGGCGCATCTCGAGCGCCTCGAAGGGGCAGACGTCGACGCAGAACTCGCAGCCGGTGCAGAGTTCCTCGTGGACGAGCGCCTTGGGCACCTGCTTGGGCTTGATGTGCGTGACGAACGTGTCGTGATCGTTGGTGATCGCGTCGAACGGGCAGTAGATGCCGCAGACCGAGCAGTTGATGCACAGGTCCGGGTCGATGAAGAAGCGTTCGCCGCCGGAGATCGCGTTGGTGGGGCAGACGCGCTCGCAGATCGTGCAGGCGGTGCACTTCTCGGTGATGAAGTGCGAGCGCCACTGCCAGGTCTCGGCGAGGCCGGGCTTCTTGAAGACCAGGATCTCGAGCTTCTGGTGGCCGTCGAAGCGGAAGCGGTGCCCGAAGGTCGTGCGCTTGACCTCGATCGTCGAGAGGAACTGGCCGGGGAAGCTCGCGGTCGTGTGGCACAGCGCGCGGATCTTGGGATCCTTGACCCAGCCGTAGATCTGGAAGACGTTGCCGTCCTGCACGACATGGCTGCCGTAGATCGGCATCACGCTGGTGAGCCCGTAGCGGAAGCGGTCGCGCACCGCCGGCACCTTGGTCGGGAACTGCACCGTGATGCGGACGAAGTCCTCTTCCTCGTCGACGCGGAAGTCGCGGCCGTAGCGGCGGTCGCGCTCGACAGGATCCATCTCGACGCCGCGCCACTGGGCCCACTCGGCCTCCCAGCCCGGCACTTCCTCGAGCTTGGAGAGGTCCTCGGCCGGCGGCAGCTCGCCCGAGAAGCTGATCGCGCTCGTCGGGCACACGTCGACGACGGTGCGCGCGTTGTAGAGCGTCGAGTCGTGGACGTCGTGCGCGTGCGCCTTGGCGTCCTTCCCCATGAAGAAGATCTCGGGGAAGTCCTGGCAGCAGGCGTCGCAGGCGATGCACAGCTGCGGGTCGACCGCGAAGCGCTCGGCCTTGGCGACGCTGTCCTTGAGGGTCGGAGTCTCGGTCATGGGGTCAAAGCCGGGTGGGGGCTGGCCTCTCGAGCGGTGCCGGCAAGGATCGGCGGGGGAAGACTCTAACGTTGAGGGGAGAGTAGGCCGTCCGGCGGACCGGTTCCAGCGGAGCCGGGCCAGCGGACGACGACGGGCGGCCATGCTAACCGCGTCCGGGGGGCCTTCCTATACTCCGCCCGATGTTCGAGCGCGCGAGCTGGCCGGAGGAACGACCCGCGCCGGCGCCCGGGAGGGGCTCGTGAGCGCCTCCGACGGCCAAACGCGCCTCTGGCTCGCCCTCGGCACCCTGGGGATCGCCCTGTGGACGTGGCTCCGCTGGGCGGGGGGCGCGGACCTGCCCTTGGTCGGCTGGGACACCTTCCCGCTGATCGCCGCCGGCCGGGTCGGAAGCGTCGGAGACGTCCTTGGGGCCTTCGGGGACGAGCTCATGGGCGGGCGCTACCCGCTCGGCAGCTACTGGCGCCCGCTCGTGCACCTCTCCTTCGGCCTCGACCACGCCCTCGGCGGCCTCGACCCGGCCACGTTCCATCGCACCGACCTTGCCCTCGCCGTTCTGGGAGCCGTGCTCGCCGCCGAGGCCGCGCGCCGCTGGCTCGCGGGGGGAGCGAACGCCATTTGGTCCGCACTCGCCGCCGGCCTCGTCTACGGCACCAACCTCGTCCACGCGGACATCGTCGACGTGCCGGCGCGCCGCGCGGACTCGCTCGCGGTCGTGTTCACGTTGTTCGCCCTGTGCTGCGCGTTGTCGCGAACTCGGCCCGCGCGTTGGATCGCGGCGGTCGCGGTCGCGGCGGCGCTCGCGTCGAAGGAGAGCGGTGCGATCGCCGTCGTCGTCGTCACCGGCGTGCACTTCGTGAGCGCTTCGGGCGCCTTCGCCGAACGCCTGCGCGCCGCAGCTCGCGAAGCGTGGCCCGCCTGGGTCGCGTTCGCGCTCACGTTTGCATTGCGCACGTGGGCACTCGGTGGCATCGGCGGCAGCCGCGAGGCGCAGATGTCAGCCGCGTGGAGCGAGTCGTTCGGCGCTTTCGTGCGTTATTTCCCGGCCGCTTTCGCCCCCGCGCCCGCGCGCCTGCTCGGCAGCGCGACGATTTCGTGCGGTGTCGCGCTCGCGCTCGTGGTCATGCTCGCAATTGCTGCACGTCGGGAGTTTCTGAAGAGCTTCGGCCCGCTCGCGCTGTGGTTCGTCGCGCTCGCCTCGCTCACCGCGATCTCGCGCGCCGAGCGCGGCTGGTACGAACTCCCGTTCGTCGCCATCAACGCGCTGTTCGTGGCCGCGCTCGTCTCGAGAACGCTGGATTCCGCAGGATTCTTGCGTGTTCTTGCACTTCCCGCCGCCGCGTGGGTCGCGCTCTCGCTCCTCCCGTGGCCAACGCGCACTTCGACGTTTCTCGAGGCAACTTCTGCCGCTCGCAACTACCTCGCGCGCCTCGAATCCACCGTGCGCGCCGCGCGTCCCGGCGTCGCCTCGCGCCTCCCCGGCCTCCCGATGGAAGTTCGCGACCCCGCTCCCTGGCTCGACGGCCGCCCCCGCACCTACGCGCTGCTCGCTCCCTACAGCGTCTCCGCCTTCGCCGAACTTGCCTGGCCCGCCCGCAACCTCCGCATCGTCCCCCCGGCCCAACCCTCTCCTCCGCTCGCCGACGAGATCGTGATCGTGCTCGAGCGCTGAACGAGCGCTCGCAACGTCTTTCGATGCTCGGATGCCGACGCGCTTGCGCTCTCGCCAGTTCGCGAAGTGCTTTCCGCGGAAGCGCTCGCCAGCTAGCTTCCTTGCGTGAACGGAAAGTGGGTGTTCGCGGCGGCGTTGCTGGTGGCGGCGTACGCGGATGAGAGGGACGTGGCGGCGCGCAGGGTGCTCGACGGGATCGCGTTCGTGCGCATCGAGCCGGGTGAGTTCACGATGGGCAGCGACGTCGGGCAGCCCGACGAGCGGCCGGCGCATCGGGTGCGGATCACGAAGGGGTTTGAGCTCGGCAAGTTCGAGCTGACGCAGGCGCAGTGGGAGGGCGTGATGGGCTCGAACCCGTCGGCGCGCACGCGTTGCCCCGACTGCCCGGTGACGCACGTGAGTTGGACCGAGGCGCAGGAGTTCTGCGCTCGCGCGAGCGTGCTCACGGGGCGCACGTGGCGGTTGCCGACGGAGGCGGAGTGGGAGTACGCGTGCCGCGCGGGGACCACGACGATGTTCAGCTTCGGCGATGATCCGGAGCTGCTCGACGCGCACGGTTGGTACTTCCGCAACAGCGGCAATGCTCGGCTTCCCGCGGACACGGTGTGGGACTTCAACCGGGCCTTCCAGCTCGAGGGCTGGGGCTGTCAGGCCCATCCGGTCGGACGCAAGTTGCCAAATCCGTGGGGGCTGCACGACATGCACGGCAACGTGTGGGAGTGGTGCTCGGATTTCTACGGCGCGCAGGCCTACGCGCAGCCGGGGCGTTCGGTCGATCCCGTCGGGCCGTCCTACGGTGAGCGCCGGGTCGTGCGCGGCGGCTCGTGGATCATCGGCACGGCCGACTGCCGCTCGTCCGCGCGTTACTCCATCGAAGCCAGCGACCGCAACGCCTACTACGCGTTCCGCGTCGCGCGGTCGTTGTGAGTGTGCACCGACGCTTCGTCACTTGACTTCCAGGGAGTGCCCGCCGAACGTCGCCGCACGACTCGCACGACGACGGAAGCGAGTGTCGTCCGGATTCGGAGCGCGCCGTTGGTCGTGAGGAAAGGGACAGCATGAAGTTGCTACCGTTCTTGGCTTGGGTGCTGACCCTGCTGTTCGTCGCCGTGGGGTACTGGCTGGTGCCCCAGGGAAGGTGCGGCGAGGTCGTGTCGCTCGCGCGGATCGAAGGCGGCGTCGACGTCGCGCACGGGAGCGTGTCCGAGTGGCGCTTCGACTGGGCAAACTGGGATGCGCGCCGCGGGGTCGGATTCGTGTGCATCGACTGGTCGGAGTCCGAGGACTTTCGTGTGTCGCTCCGACGCGGCTGCGGGCTGAGGTTCCGGTTGGTGGGGCGCTACTACGACGAGGAGTTCGATGCCTGCGTCGACGGCACGGGGGACCCCACGGATTGGTTCTACTGGCATGCGGGGCGGAGCGAGGGCCCGGGACAACTGCTCACGAAGGCGTTCCCGCTGGCGGGCTGCGACATGACGCTCGAGGTCGAGCTCGTCGCTCACGAAGCCGACGCCGAAGTGCCGAGCTACCCGGTGCACCTCAAGCTCGCGATCGTCGGCGAACTTGACGGTGACTGGACGGAGTCGAACTCGGTCGGACGGGCGATCGGCGCCTTCGCCGCCCTCGCCGTCGCCGCGGGAAGCACCTTCCTGTTCCTCGCATCCTTGTCGCCCGCAGTGACCGACACCGAAAGAACGCTTCCGTCGTAGAACCGGCAAGACACCGATGCAGCCCCTTGAACGGGGAGAGCGGCGGCTCGCAGCGTGAGAATGGGCGTGCGGGCCGGTAGCATCGCGGAAATGCAGAGAAGCGCGCAGGGATCGCGGAGAGCGGGGAACGTGAAGGCGCTCCTGCTCGTGATCGTGGCGTTCGCGGGCGTCGCGGTGCTCGGGTACTTCTTTACGCCGGGGCGCGGGAAGCCGGAGCGGCGGGTGCTCGTGATCGGCTGGGACGGCGCGACGTGGGAGATGGTCGAGCCGTTGATGCGCGAGGGGCGGCTGCCGAACCTGGCGAAGCTGGTGGAACGCGGCTCGGCGGCGACGCTGGAGTCGACGAAGGTGCCGATCTCATCGGCGGCCTGGGTGGGCGCGGTGACGGGCAAGGGGCCGGGCGAGAACGGCGTGTACTCGTTCTTCGAGCCGGTCGAGGGCACGTACGACGTCAAGCTCATCAGCTCGCGCTCGAATCAGGCGGCGCCGTTGTGGCGCATCCTCGGGTGGCACGGCGCGCGTTCGATCACTTTCGGAGTGCCGGTGACGTATCCGCCCGAGAAGGTCGAGGGCGTGCTGGTGGCGGGGATGCTGTCGCCGTTCGATGCGCAGTACGCGTATCCGGCGACGGTGACGGACTTGCTGCGCGCGCGTGGGTTCGTGCCGGACCTCGGTGCGTGGCGCGAGAAGCAGGAAGTGACGTTCGAGCGCGTGAAGGAGCAGCTCGCGATCAAGGAACAGGTCCTGCACGAGATGCTGGTGGCCGAGGACTGGTCGCTGGCGATGATCGTGTTCAAGGACCTCGACGTGTGGTGCCATCGCATGTACGACGGCGAGCTCGACGGGCCGGTCGCGCCGCATTACGAGCTGCTCGACGCTACGCTGGGGCGGCTGGTCGAAACGGCGGGCAAGGACGTCGACGTGATCGTGATGAGCGACCACGGCTTCCATCCGTATCGGCGCAGCTTCTTCATCCATCCGTGGCTCGTGGAGCAGGGTTTCGCGGTCGCGAGCACGACGCCGGTGTCGTTGCCGCGCGACACGCAGAATCTCGCGGAAAAACGGGCCGTCGAGCACGCCGCGCTGCTCTCGATGCTCGAGCTCGGGCAGAGCGCGGCCTTCGCGGGCGTGTGCGAGGCGAACTTCGGCGGCATTCGACTGAACGTGAAGGGACGCGAGCCGCAAGGGTTCGTCGAGCCCGCGGAAGTCGAGGCGACGCTCGTGCGTATCGAGAAGGCGTTGCTCGCGTGGCGCGCGCCGGGTCGCGCGGAGCCGGTGGTGCTCAAGGTGCACCGTGGCGCCGCGTTGTATCCGGGTGAGTTCGCGGGGCGACTGCCGGATCTCATCTTCGAGCTCGACCCGTCGATCGCCGCGCGCTCGGAGCCCGCGCGCGTTCCTTACGGCGAGCACGCGAAGCCTTATCCCGACCACAGCCTCGAGGGCATTTGGATCACTTCCGGGCCGCATTTCGCGCGCTCGGTCGAGCGTGGCCGCGTGTCGGTGTTCGACCTCGCGCCGACGGTGCTCGCGCTGCTCGGGCTGCCGGTGTACACGGAAATGAGCGGCAAGGTGCGCAGCGAGCTGTTCCTCGACGCGAAGCCGCCGCGTCTGGTCGAGGAGCGCGACGATCCTGCGGCGCGGCGTGGGTATCGGCCGGCACCGGAGGAATACGACGACAAGGAACTCGAGGAAGTGAAGAGCCGCCTCAAGGAGACCGGGTATGCCCAGTGACGGTGCGCGGCTCGCGAAGTTCGGGTTCGGAGCGTGGCTCGTCTCGCTCGCGATCGCGTGGATCGCGTGGGGCGACGTCATGGGGCTGGGGTTCTTCGGCTGGGACACGTTCCCGCTGATCGAGGCCGGGCGCTTCTCGAACTTCGAGGAGCTCGGCGGCGCGCTCTCGAGCGAGCTGATGGAAGGGCGCTTCCCAGGTGGGCACTACTGGCGCCCGCTCGTGCACCTGTCGTTCGGCCTCGACCACGCGTTGTGGGGCATGAACGCGCGTGGCTACCACACGACGGACTGGCTGATCCTCGCGCTGAACGCGTCGCTCGTGATCGCGCTCGCGCAGCTGCTCGTGGGCCGCGGACGCTCGGGCTGGGCCTGGTTCGCGGGACTGATGGTGTTCCTGCTGCACGGGGTGCATTTCGAGGTCGTGCCGCTGCCGCCGCGGCGCGCCGATGCGCTGTGCCTGATGTTCACGCTGCTCGCGACGTGGCTCGCGGCGCGCAAGGCCGGGAGGCTGAGCATCGGAGCGTCGATCGCGGCCCTGTGCGCCGTCGCGTCGAAGGAAACCGGAGCGCTCGCGCCAGTCGTGATATTCGCGTTCGCGGCGGGCGGCACGCGCGGAGCGCTGAAGGAGCGCG
>JABWBL010000694.1 GCA_013360535.1 Planctomycetaceae bacterium | reverse complement strand
GCCCTGCGCGAGCCCGACGGGAACCCGCAGTCCGCTCGCGCTCTCGCGCGTGAGGAACAGCAGCACGTCCTCGCCCACGGCGAGGCTTGGCGCGCCCGGGATCATGAGCCCCGAACCATCGGCGAGCGTGCCGCCGGGCAGCTCGAACGTGCGCGTGGACTGCGGCCCGCCGGCGAAGCTCGTCGCCACGCTGACGGTGTATTCGGTGCGCACGAGCCCGCGCTCGTCACGGAACGAGCGCGCGAACAGGACGCGGCCGTCGAACACGAGCTCGGCGTTGCGCGCGAGCTCCTCGATGTCCATGCGCACGACCGTGCCGGCCTCGACGGACCGGGACGGGGCGGGAGGGAGGCACCAAAGGGTGACGCCGGCCGCGAGCGCGGCGAGCAGGGGACGAAGCATCGACGAGACTCCGGGGACTGCGGGGAACCGAGCGTGGGGAACGCTCGCTCGGACGCTGATCGGCCGACGGCGGCGCCGCTCTTGACGCAGCGCTGAAACGCGCCAGCTTTTGTCGGGCGAGCCGCGCGCTACGGCGCCCCGGAATCGGTTTCTGCGCACGCAAAAGCGGGTTCTTGCGCTCAAGCCAGCGCCGCAGCCATGGCCGACAAGGAAGGACCTCGTGGCGCCCTTCGGGACCCCAAGCTCCACGGGACTGGCTCCCCCTTTCCGACCGGTCGCGCACGATGTCTCAAGCTGAAACCCTGATCCGAGGGAGTGTGCAGCTCCCCACCCTGCCGCAGGTGATTGCGCGCATCAACGCGCTCGTCGACGATCCCGACGTCGGCGTGCGCGAGATCGGCGCCGCGGTATCCGAAGACGCCCCGATCGCGGCCAAGGTGCTGCGGCTCGCCAACTCGGCCCAGTACGGCCTGCGCGAGAAGGTGCTCTCGACCGAACACGCGACGGCGGTGCTCGGCGTCAGCGTCCTGCGCACGATCGCCATGCAGGCGAGCGTCGTCGCCCGCTACGACCACCTGCGCGGCCAGGAGGACTTCAACCTCGAGAGCCACTGGCGCCACTCGATCCTCGTCGGCAAGGTGTGCGGTGCGCTGGCGACCCGCAGCCGCGCGCGCATCGAGCTCGCCCCGGACGAATTCCAGGTGGTCGGCCTGTTGCACGACATCGGCAAGCTGCTGCTGCTCGAGGCGGGCACCGACTCGTACCTCAAGTGCGTCCGCGAGGCGCGCTCGGACAGCACCCCGGGGTTCGTGGCCGAGGAGCGCACCTACGGCTTCCACCACGGTGAGGTCGGCGCGCTGATCGCCGAGGAGTGGGGCCTGCCCGAGCTCGTCGGCGAGGCCGCGCGCTACCACCACGGTCCCCGCGAGCACCTCGACGGCAGTCCGACGCTGGCACTGGTCGCGCTGGGGAACCTGCTCGCCCACGAAGTCGCCGTCGGCGACCTCGACGCCGCCCACGGGGTGTTCGGGAGCCACGAGCGGGCGCTCTTGTGCCTGCGGGCGGCCGACGTCAGCGCCGTGGTCGAGTACGCGAACGAACTTCTGCCCCAGATCCAGATCTAGGGCGAGTTTGGAGCCCGCGCCGACCCCGTCGGGCCGGCCGGGCTAGCTTTCGGGGCCCCAGAGCGCCCCGATGAGCCCCGAACGCCAACTCGAGATCCTCCGCCGCCAGCACGGCGTTCCCCCGGAGCGCGCCCAGCGCCTCCTGCCCCTCGTCCAGCGTGCCCTCGACGCGCAGGGCATCCTGCGCGCGCGCCTGCTCGACGTCGTCTCCGCCGCCCT
>JABWBL010000693.1 GCA_013360535.1 Planctomycetaceae bacterium | reverse complement strand
CAGCACGCGCGCCAGCGCGATGTCCGCGGGCGGAGTGCCTTCGACGTGCAGCTCGCGCAGCTCGAGCGCGCCGACCGCGTACGAGAACGCCTCGGGGAGGCGCCAGTCCGCGAGCATCGCGCAGGCGAGCTCGCTGTGATCGAGATCGAACGCCTCGCGCTCGAGCAGCACGATGTCGCTCGCGTGTTCGGCCGAGGCGCGCGCGAGCATCTGCGTGTAGCGCTCGGAGTGGATGCTCGCCAACGCGAGCGAACCGATGTCGGAGAGCAGCCCGCAAGTGAACGCGTCGGCGGGAGAGACGCCGCCGCAGTGCTCCGCGAGGCCCTGGGCCATCACGGCGACGGCGAGCGAGCTCGACCAGTAGCGCTCGTAGTCAAAGCCCTCGCAGCGCCCGCTGCGGTTGCCCGAGACGAGCGTGAAACCCAGCGCGAGGTTGCGCACGCTGCGCGCCCCGACGCGCATCGCGGCCTGCGCGACGGTCGTCACCGGGTTGGCGGCGGCGAAGCTCGCGGTGTTGGAGAGCTTGAGGATGCGGCCGGTGAGGGCGGGATCCGACTGGATCACGCGCGTCACGTCGCCCATCGAGTAGTTCTCGTCGCGCGTGAGCTGCAGGATCGCGAGGCCGACGCCGGTCGGACTCGGTAGGCTGCCGGTGAGCTTGAGCTCGTCGAATTGCCGTGCGTCCATGCGAGCCGCTCCTAGGCCTTGCCCAGTGCGCCGCGCAGCGCGGTGCGGACTTCGCGGAAGTGCTCGACGAGCTCGGCCGCGAGCTCGCGCGCGAAGGGCGTGTCGCCGCCGTGACCGGCACGCTCGAGATCGCGGCACAGTCCGGCGAAGCGCGCCGCGCCGACGTTGGCACTGGCCGACTTCAGGAGGTGCGCGGTGCGCTCGAGCTTCAGCAGGTCGCCGCCTTCGGAAGCCTTGGCCAGCGCCGCGACGTGCCCCTCGGCATCGGCGAGGAACAACTCGACCAGTTCCTCGACCAGTCCCGGATCTTCTTCGCCTCCGAGCTCGCGCAGGCTGGCGAGCACGGCGTTGTCGACCACAGGTTCGGTTCGCGGGTTCGGCATGGCGGGATTTCGCTGCGGTGTGGCTCGCGGCCACGCCGTGAAGGAGGGGACTGCGCTCCTCCATCGGCGCCCGGCCGCTCCATCTCGAGCGATCCTCGCGGAATGCTCCCTGTGGCCCGGAAGGAACTTCCGGGCGGCGCGAAACCTCTCACTGCAGGACGGGCAGGTCGCCGAGCGGCATGTCAGGCGGGCGCGGCGGCGGCGGCGGAATCGGCGGGAGCTCGAGCCCGAACACGTCGCACAGGTGCTTGACGACCAGCACCTCGTACAAGAGCCGCGTCGGCGGAAGCTCGACGAAGTCCGCCACGTTCGCCATCACGTTCGCGTCGAGGCCGCAGGGCCGGAACTGGCGGAAGTGCTCGAGGTCGACCGACAGGTTGAGCGCGAGCCCGTGCCAGGTGACCCAGCGCCGGACGGCCACGCCGATCGAGCAGACCTTGCGCTCGCCGATCCACACGCCGGTCAGGCCCGGCCGACGCGTGCCGTGCACGTCGACCTCCGCCAGCACGCGCAGGACGACCTCCTCGAGGTCGCGCAGATTCAACTCATCAATCACTTCTGCCAGCAGTCGATGAGCCACGCCATGCGTGCAGCCGGGGCAGTAATTGGTCTGTTTTTCTGCCAGCGCTTCAGGCCGTTCGTAGACACATTCAAAAGCCGTTTCCTGTAACGCGATCATGCTTTTTCCTTTC